>CAMOLY010000051.1 GCA_946619065.1 uncultured Clostridia bacterium
CCAGGCAGTTGGTGGTGCAGGAGGCAGCGGAGATGATGTTGTCTTCCTTGGTCAGGTTCTTGTGGTTGACGTTGTAGACGATGGTGGGCAGGTCGTTGCCGGCCGGGGCGGAAATGACGACCTTCTTGGCGCCGGCGTCGATGTGCGCCTGGGCCTTGGCCTTGCTGGTGTAGAAGCCGGTGCACTCGAGCACCACGTCAACGCCGATCTTGCCCCAGGGCAGATCCGCCGCATTGGGCATCTTGTAGATGACGATCTTCTTGCCGTCGACAACGATGTAGTTGTCTTCGCCTTCGCCCTCGTTGAACTCGACCTTGTGATCGCGGGCGTAGTTGCCCTGCGTGGAGTCGTACTTCAGCAGGTGGGCGAGCATTTTGGAAGAGGTCAGATCGTTGATCGCGACGATTTCATAGTCGGGATCGCCGAACATCTGACGGAACGCAAGACGGCCGATGCGGCCAAAACCGTTGATCGCAACTTTCACAGGCATAAGAATTTTCCTCCGTTTTCTGCGCCGAAGCGCATAGTAGTTTTGTTTGCTTGGTCCATCCTTTGTATTATATCGGAACTTTTGCCGCTTGTCCAGCATTATTTCCGATGTTTTCTGATTTTATAATTTTTCTGAAAAAGACAGGGAATTTTTTTCTGTTTCCTGTTGAAATCGGGAAAGGTATATGGTATTCTAAAACGAACGTAGAATGGGATGGTATGGGAATCTTTGCGCGTTGCGAGGCTGCCTGATGATTGATCTGCACTGCCACATCCTGCCCGGCCTGGACGACGGGTCGGACAGCATGGACACCTCCTGCCGTATGGCCGCCATTGCGGCCGCCTGCGGCATTCGCACCATTGCCGCCACGCCGCACCGGGGGATCGACCCGGCGCTTGAAGCGGGCGGCGCCGCGCGCGTCCGGGCCGACGTCCGGGCGCTGCAGCAGGAGCTGGACCGCTGGGAAATCCCCGTCCGCCTGCTGCCCGGCTCGGAGCTTTTGCTGCGGGCAGGTCAGCCCCTCCCCGGCCCAGATTCCCTGCTGACCCTGAACGGGAGCAGATACCTGCTTGTGGAGTTTTATTTCGACGAGCATCCCGCCGTGATGGAGCGGAAGCTGCAGGAGGTGGAGGCCGCGGGCCTTGTTCCCGTTATTGCCCATCCCGAGCGCTATTTCTGCGTCCAGCGCAACCCCTCGCTGGCCGATCTCTGGGCGGAAAAGGGACGCGTTCTGCAGGTCAACAAGGGAAGCCTGCTGGGCTCTTTGGGCGAGGGCGCCTATCTGACCTCCGCCCTTCTGCTGCGCAGAGAACTGGTCAGCGTCATCGCAAGCGACGCCCATCACTTCCGCCGCCGGACGCCGGAGCTGCGGGGTCTTCTGGAGGCGCTGGAAGAACGCTTCCCTGCCGTGGACGCCGATCTGCTGCTGCGGAAAAACCCGGAAAGAATCCTCCGGGATCTGCCGATTCACTGAAACCGCCGGCCTTTGCGCCGCAGGAAAGGAACCTGAAATGCTTCGTACGATCCGGATACTGCTGATTGTCTTTTTTGTCCTCGTTCTGATCGGAGCCAGCATCCTGTTTTACTACAACTATACCCACAACGATGTCTCCAAGCCGGTTTTCCAGAGCGATGGCAACACGATGGAGGTCCCCGTCAGCGTCACGCGGAAGGAGCTCTGCGCCGGACTCCGCGCCTTTGACAACGTGGACGGCGAGATCACCGATCGGATCATGGTGCAGAATATTTCCCGGTTCGTCTCGGAATCCACCTTCCGGGTCCGCTATATCGTCTTTGACAACGCATCCAATTATTCCACCTGCGAGCGGACCGTGCGCTACACCGACTACGTCCCGCCGAAATTCCGTCTGAGTAAGCCGATGCGCTTCAACGTGGGCGAAACCGTCACCTTTATGGACCGCATCACCGCCGAGGACTGCATTGACAAAAACATCTCCGACAAGCTCCTGCTGACCGAGTCCAACGTCTCCAACACGACGCCCGGCAATTACAGGGCCGTCGTATCCGTGACAAACAGCATGGGAGACACTGCCGTTCTGCCGCTGACCGTTTTGGTCCAGAGCCGGTCGCCCTCCGCGCCGGTCATTGACCTCAAGGAGTATCTTGTCTACCAGGCAGCCGGCCAGAAGCAGGATTTCCGGTCCTATCTCGCCTCTGTCACGGACCCGCTGGCGGAGGGGGACGTCTCCGAAAAATCCGTGAAAATCAACACCAAGAGTCTGGACCGGAATACGCCGGGGGTCTACGAGGTCTATTACTACTATACCGGCACATCCGGAGAGACCGCCTCGGCCATTCTGACCGTAATTGTGGAGTAAGGAGGAACGATGGAACACAAACGGCATTCCTCCTCCGTCTGGAGTGAGATCGAACCCTACTGTCTGCTGCGGATGCTTGCCCGGAATCTGTGGATGATCCTGATGGCTGCGGTCTCCTTTTCGCTTCTGGCCTACATTGCGGTCACGCTGCTGCTCAAGCCCACCTACACCAGCTCCATCACCTTCGCGGTCACGCCGAAAAACACGCTCACGTCAGGCAATATCACCGTGTCAGCCAGCACCGCAGAGCAGTTCTCATCCCTGCTCTCAAGCTCCCTGTTTACCAAGCAGATTCAGCACGAGTACGGCGCCGCCGTCTCCGGCGTCACCGTCAGCGCCTCCCCGATCGAGGACACCAACGTCATCCGGGTGGACGCTGTGGGAAGCACGCCCAGCTCCGTCTACTACATGGCCTCCGGCATTGTGGAAAACTACCGGGAATGGACGGGCGGATTCTTTACGGCCGTGGTTCTGGAGGTCGTCAACGCCCCGAACATTCCGGACAATTCCGCCTTTCAGGCCCGCCAGCAGAGCATCATAAAGATCGCAGCTCCGGTGGGCGCCCTTCTGATGGCGGGCGTCCTGGCGCTCCTGTGCATCACCTCCGGCACCGTACAGACGACGGTCGGCGCCCGCAGCCAGGTGGACGGAAACCTCCTGGTCACGGTGCGGCACGAGCACAGGCGGCGCACCCTGAAGAGCTGGCTGACGAAGAAAAAGCCGTCCCTGCTGATCTCCAACCCCACGACGGCCTTCTCCTATGTGGAAACCGTTCACCAGCTCCGGGCCAAGATTGAGCATGCGAACAAGCATCATGCCTGCAAGTCCTTCCTGATCACCAGCGTCTCGGAAAACGAGGGCAAGTCCACGCTGGCCGCGAATCTCGCCCTCAGTCTGGCCAAGCGCTACAAAAAAGTCCTGCTGGTGGACTGCGATCTGCGGAAGGCCTCTCAGAACCATATTCTCAGCATGAAGCATGAGTCCGGAAAAAGCCTCAATTCCCTGCTTAAGGGCGATCTCGATCCCTCAGCCCTTGTTCGCGCCCTGCAGTACCGAAAAGGCGACAACCTCTTCTGCCTGCTTTCAATGCCGATGCGGCACGGCACCTCCGCGCTGCTGGGCTCCCAGCAGATGGCCCAGATCCTCAAGATCCTGCGGGAAAACTTCGACTACGTCATCGTGGACACGCCGCCGATGGGCTATTTCACGGACAGTGAAATCCTTGCCGACGCCACCGACGCCTCCCTGCTGGTCCTGCGGCAGGACAAGGTGACGGATCTGGCTGCCAACGACACCATCGACGCCCTTCGCCGCTGCAAGGCCCGCTTCCTGGGCTACGTCTTCAACGACGTTCACACGCTGAACCTGTTCTCCAAGCTGGTGGGCGGACGCCGCGGCTACGGCTATGGCTATTCCAGCGACTACGGTTACGGCTACGGAAAGGGCTCCTACAGCAAGTACGGCTACGGTTACGGCTACGGAAGCCATTACGGCAAGAACAAGGAGCGGATCGAAGCCGCCTCTTCCGACGGGAAAAAGGAGGAGAACTGAAATGGAACAGCATAAAAAATCAAAGCCGTTTCGATTCTCTGTCTTCTTTCACAACTGTATTCAGATCTTCAAACGCCTGTTCTGGGTGCCGATTTTGCTGGCAGCCGCGCTGGGCCTGTGGCGCTGGCGCAATCTGACGGCCAGCTACGTCCCGCTCTACTACGCATCAAGCGTCTACCGGGTGACGTCCTCCCGCAGCGGCAACATGGACATCAGCACCTACGGCGTCTATCTGAACACCTCGGCCGCCGAAAACCTGGCCCGGTCCTTTCCCTATGTGATGAACTCCGACAAGGCCCGCAGCCTTCTGAAGGAACAGACCGGGAGCTCCTATCTGCCCGCGCCGGTCACCTGCCGGACCGAGACGACCCTGCTGATTTTCGAGTCCACCGGTATGTCCGGCGAGGCCGTCTATCAGGCCCTGCAGAACGCGGTGGCGATTCTGCCGGAGGCCGCAAAGGATATTGTGCAGTCCTTTACGCTGGAGCCCTTCGAGGAAGCCGTGAAGCCGTCGGTTCCCTTCAACAAGCCGAACGTGCGTTCCTCCACGACGAAATTCACGCTGCTGGGCCTCGGCCTCGGTTTTGCGCTGATCTTTGTGCTCGCCTATTTCCGCAGGACCGTGCACAACACAGAGGATCTGCACGAGCTGCTCTCCACGCCCTGCCTGGGTCTGCTGCCGAAGGTCCGGTTCAAGGCCCGAACCAAACAGGACCGCTCGGTCCTGCTCACCAACCCGCAGCTGGAGGAGAGCTATGTGGAGTCGATGCGCGGGGTCTGCTTCCAGCTCCAAAAGGAACTGGAAGCCCAGCCGGCCAAGGTGCTGATGGTGACGAGCACCAGCCCGAACGAGGGAAAATCCACGGTTTCCGCGAATCTGGCGCTGATGCTGGCCAGCCTCGGCCACAAGACCGTCCTCGTGGACTGCGACCTGCGCAAGCAGGACATCAAGGACATTTTCAAGATCGAGAAAGCCTCCAACGGCCTGGTCGACCTGATCCAAAACGGCCGGGCAGTGGAAGACGAGCTGCTCAGCGTCGAGGGTTCTCCGGTCCAGCTGCTCAGCGGCGACCGGGTCTCCGAGCATCCGCAGAACTTCCTCTCCTCGCCGGAGCTGCAAAACGTTTTGAAGCCGCTCCGCAGGGACTACGAATACATCGTCGTGGACACGCCGCCCAGCGGTCTGCTGTCGGACGCCGCGACGCTTTCGGAATGGGTGGACGGCGTTCTCTACGTGGTGCGCCAGGATTATCTGGGATCCTTCTCGATCCTTGACAGCGTGCAGCGTCTGAGCGAGCTCGGCGTGCGCTTTGTGGGCAGCATCATCAACTATGCCGAGCGCAGCACCAGCCAGTCGGGCTACGGCTACGGCAGCAAATACAGTTATGGTTATGGCTACGGCTACGGCTATGGCTATGGCAATAAATACTACGGAGCTCGGAAGGACGAAGAAGCGCTTTCCGAAAGCGAAAACAATTAGGAGGCCGTTATGAAACTCTCAGAAAAAGCGAGAATGTGTACCCTCTCCCCCATGCGGAAATTCACGCCCTATGCAATGGCAGCCGAAAAGGCCGGCAAGAAGATCTACAAGCTGAACATCGGTCAGCCCGACATTGAGACGCCGCCCGAATTCTTCGACGCGGTCCGGAACTTCTCCCAGAAGGTCCTTGCCTATGCCAATTCCCAGGGCATTGAGCCCCTGCAGGACGCCGTTGTGGACTACTATCACCGCATCGGTGTGGAGTACACCAAGCAGGACATCCTGATCACCACCGGCGGCAGCGAAGCGCTGCAGATCCTCTTCCTCAGCATTCTGGATCCCGGCTCCGAAGTCATCGTTCCCGAGCCCTTCTACGCCAACTACAACACCTTCATCAAGGCCGCCGGCGGCGTGGTCCGTCCCCTGTCCACGATTCCGGAGGAGGACTACAACTATGCCAACGCGGAAAAGCTGGAGGCCCTGATCAACGAGAATACCCGCGCGATTGCCATCATCAACCCGCAGAACCCCACCGGCAACGTGCTGACCGAGGAGGAGCTGCGCCGGATCGCCGACGTGGCCAAGAAGCACGATCTCTACCTGATCTGCGACGAGGTCTACCGGGAGTTCGTCTATGACACCGACGACGTCCTCTGCGCCGGCCGGCTCCGCGACATGGACGAAAACGTGGTCATCATCGACTCCGTCTCCAAGCGCTTCTCCGCCTGCGGCGCCCGCATCGGCATGCTGATCTCCCGCAACAAGGGTCTGATGGCCCAGGCCCTCAAGTTCTGCCAGGGCAGACTCTGCACCGCCACCCTGGACCAGGTCGGCGCCGCCGCCCTGTACAAGGTCGGCCCCGAGTACTTCGCCAAGGTGCGTGACGAGTACCGCCGCCGCCGCGACCTGTGCTACGCCAAGCTGACCGCGATCCCCGGCGTCGTCTGCGCCAAGCCCATGGGCGCATTCTACGTGATGGCCAAGCTCCCCATCGACAACGCGGAGAGCTTCCAGCAGTACCTGCTGACTGAGTTCGAGGACAACGGCGAAACCGTCATGGTCTCCCCGGCCACCGGCTTCTACGCCACCCCGGGCAAGGGCCTCAACGAGGTCCGCATCGCCTACGTTCTGAAGGAAAAGGACCTGGGCCGCGCCATGGATCTGCTGGCGATGGCCATTGACCGCTACAACCACCGCTGATCGTTAAAAATTTTCCGTCCCGGCCTCAGGCCGGGACGGATTTTTTTCGGTCGGATTGAGAATTGAAATTTAAAAGAAGCATTTCCGATTATCAATGAAATTAGATTTCGTCCGGATACAGCCGCTCGGCGGCTTCCCGGGCGGCGGCCTGTTCAGCGCGCTTCTTGCTGGTTCCGGTCCCCTGGCCGACGGTGACGCCGCTGCGAAGGACACGGACCGTGAAGTGCTTGTCATGGTCCGGACCGGATTCCGAGACCAGCTCATAGGTCAGGCTTTGGTTCTTCTCCCGCTGGACCAGCTCCTGCAGCCTGGTCTTCCAGTCGGCGTTCAGGCGGATCCGCCGTCTGGTGTCCACCAGCACATGGGTATAGATGAACTTCTGTGCCGGCGCAAGGCCGCCGTCGAGGAAGATGGCGGCGATCACGGACTCAACCACGTCCGCGATGATGGAGTTTTTCGTCCGGCCGCCGCAGGCCTCTTCGCCTTTTCCGAGGCGGAGATATCGGCCCAGATTCAGCGCCTCGGCGGTCTCTGCGAGGCTGGTCTCGCAGACCAGCTCGGCGCGGAGCTTGCTCAGGTCTCCCTCGTGCAGCCGGGGAAAGGTGGAGAGCAGATAGTCCGCCACAGTGAAGCCCAGGATCGAGTCGCCGAGAAACTCCAGGCGCTCATAGCTCCTCAGCCCGTCACGGAAGACCTCGTTGGCGTAGGAGGTGTGGGTCAGGGCCTGCTCCAGCAGGGCAGGATTATGAAAGGTATAGCCAATGGCCTCCTGCAGTTCACGCATGGTCGATCGTCTCCCTTGGCAGCGTCATTTCTCCGATGTGTTCCTGAATCGCGGCGCAGATGCCGGAATTGACCGCAATCGTGGCCTGTCTGACGGCACTGACAACCGCCTCGGCGTCCGCCGAGCCGTGGGCCTTGATGACCGGTCTGGTGATGCCCAACAGCACTGTCCCGCCCACCTGTTTGTAGTCCAGCGTCCGGCTCATTTCCCGGACGCCGCCCTTGCAGAGCAGGTAGCCGAGCTTCGTGCGCCAGTTGGAGCGGAACATCTGCTTCATCAGGGAACCCATGTACATTGCGGTTCCCTCGACGCCCTTGAGGAAGACGTTTCCGCTGAAGCCGTCGCAGACCAGGACGTCACAGGCGCCGAGCATTGCGTCTCTGCCCTCCACGTTGCCGATGAAGTGGATCGTACCCTTCTCTCCGACAGCCTGAAGGAGGGCGTAGGCCTCCTTGTGCAGGGAATCGCCCTTGGAATCCTCCGCGCCGTTGTTCAGCAG
>CAMOLY010000052.1 GCA_946619065.1 uncultured Clostridia bacterium
AAGTGGACAAGACCGACCCCTACGGCTTCTTCACCACCTACCGCCCCGACAACTGCTCCATCGTCTGCGAGCTGGACGGCTACCGCTGGCACGACGCCCGCTACTGCGCCAACCGCGACCGCCGCGACGCCCTGCGCAGCCCGATGAACATCTACGAGCTCCACCTGGGCTCCTGGCGGCGCAAGGAGGACGGCTCGGTCTACGGCTACGCGGAGCTGGCCGATGAGCTGATCCCCTACCTGCGGGAGATGGGCTACACCCACGTGGAGTTTCTGCCGATCACCGAGTACCCCTACGACCCCTCCTGGGGCTACCAGGTCACGGGCTATTTTGCCCCGACCTCCCGCTACGGCGAGCCGAAGCTGCTGATGGAGCTGATCGACCGGCTGCATCAGGCGGGCATCGGCGTGATCCTGGACTGGGTCCCGGCCCATTTCACCAAGGATGAAGCCGGCCTGATCGAGTTCGACGGCTCGTACTGCTACGAGGGCTCCGATCCGTCGATGAACGAGCATCCCGACTGGGGCACCCGCATCTTCGACTACGGCCGGCCGGAGGTCGTGTCCTTCCTGGTTTCCAGCGCGGTCTTCTGGCTCGAGCGCTACCACTTCGACGGCATCCGGGTGGACGCGGTGGCCTCGATGCTCTATCTCGACTACAACCGGCCGAACTACAGGCCGAACCGCTTCGGCGGCCGGGAGAATCTGGAGGCCATCGAATTCCTGCGCCGGCTCAACCGGGCCGCTTTCTCGGTGCGGAAGCAGCCGATCATGGTTGCCGAGGAATCCACCGCCTTCCCGCTGATCACGAAGCCCACCGACGTGGGCGGTCTCGGTTTCCTGTTCAAGTGGAACATGGGCTGGATGAACGACAACCTCAAATACATGTCGCTTGATCCGATCTACCGGAAGTTCAACCACGAGAAGCTGACCTTCTCGCTGACATACGCCTTCTCCGAAAACTTCATTCTGCCGCTGAGCCACGACGAGGTGGTCCACGGCAAATGCTCCCTCATCCAGAAGATGCCCGGCTACTACGACGACAAATTCGCGAATCTGCGGGCCTTCTTAGGCTGGCAGACGGGGCATCCGGGCAAGAAGCTGAACTTTATGGGCAACGAATTCGCCCAGTTCATCGAGTGGAACGAGAACCAGGGCCTCGACTGGCTCCTGCTGGACTACGACCGCCACCGCCAGATGCGGGAATTCGTCCGGGATCTCAACTGCCTCTACCGCGACCATGCCGCCTTCTGGCAGAACGATCAGGACTGGGACGGCTTCCGCTGGATCTCCTGCGACGACCGGGACAATTCGGTCCTTGCCTTCCGCCGCATCGACCGCAGCGGTCATGAGATCATCGGCATCTGCAACTTCTGTCCCCTCCGGCGCGAGGGCTACCGTCTCGGCCTGCCAAAGCCCGGCGCGTATGAACTGCTGCTGAACTCCGACGACGTCAAATACGGCGGCTGGGGCACCGAGCTGCCCGAGATCAGGGCCGAAGAGAGCCCCTGGGGCGATCTCCGCTTCTCCGCCGAATTCACCCTTCCCCCGCTGTCCGTCCTCTATTACAGACCCAAAACCAGGACAAGGAAGAAAGCTCTGCCGGACGGCCCGGCTCCCGGACGCCGCTCCGTTCCGAACGCTGAACGATGAATAATGATATAAAGGAGACCCGAACACCATGAACTTCCAGAAAAAGCGCTGTGTAGCCATGCTCCTGGCAGGAGGCCAGGGCAGCCGCCTTCTGGTTTTGACGGAGAACACCGCAAAACCGGCAGTCCCCTTCGGCGGCAAGTACCGCATCATCGACTTCCCCCTCTCCAACTGCGTCAACTCCGGCATCGACACGGTCGGGATCCTGACCCAGTATCAGCCCCTGGAGCTCAACGAATACATTGGCAACGGCCAGCCCTGGGGTCTGAACCGCTCGCACGGCGGCGTCTCCGTGCTCCCGCCCTACGCCCGCTCGAAGAAATCCGAGTGGTACAAGGGCACTGCCAACGCAATCTACCAGAACATCCCCTTCATTGAGCGCTACGATCCCGAGAACGTCCTGATCCTCTCCGGCGACCACATCTACCGCATGGATTACGCCCGGATGCTCGCCTTCCACGAGGTCCATGACGCGGACATCACGATTGCGGTCCGCAAGGTCCCGATGGAGGAGGCCTCCCGCTTCGGCATCATGAACACGAACCCGGACGGCTCGATTTACGAGTTCGAGGAAAAGCCGAAGCAGCCGAAATCCAACAACGCCTCCATGGGCATCTATATCTTCAAGTGGGAGGTTCTGCGGAAGTATCTGGTGGCCGACGAGAACGACCCCAACTCCGAAAACGACTTCGGCAAGAATGTGATCCCTGCCATGCTCGCCGACGGGCAAAAGCTGTTTGCCTATGAGTTCGAGGGCTACTGGAAGGACGTGGGCACGATTTCCTCCCTCTGGGAGGCCAACATGGAAACCCTGGGTCTGAACCCCGCCTTCAACCTCTACGGCGACGGCGTTGCCAAGATCTACGCCAGAAACTACGCCCTGCCCGCCAGCTATATCGACACCGGCGCCAGGAACGTCAACAGCCTGATTGCAGAGGGCTGCGAGATCTACGGCGAGATCCGCCACAGCGTGGTCTCCACCGGCTGCCGCGTGGCGAAGGATACGAAGATCGAGGACTCCGTCATCATGCCGAACGTGGTCATTGAGGAGGGCGTCATCATCCGCAACGCGATCATCGGCGAGGACTGCCGCATCTGCTCCGGGGCGGTGATCGGCGGCTCGTTCCGCGAGGGCGAAAAGCGGCAGATCTCCGTCGTGGGCAAGAAGCACCGCATTGAGGCCAACCAGGTCGTCAAGCCCGGGGAAGTACTCTGAGGCAGGAGGTAAGAAACCATGAAAAACGTAATGGCACTGGTTTTCGCGAACATCTATGACAGCTCTCTCGGCCAGCTCACGAACAAGCGCACGCTGGCGTCCCTGCCCTTCGGCGGCCGCTACCGCCAGATCGACTTCGCGCTCTCCAACCTCTCCAACGCCGGCATCCGCCACATCGGCGTCGTCACCCAGTACAACTACCAGAGCCTGATGAACCACATCGGCTCCGGCGAGGAGTGGGACCTGGAGCTCGAGGAGGGCGGGCTGGAGTATATCACCCCCTATTCGATGGGCATCACCAACACTTTCCGCGGCAAGCTTGAGGCAATCTACGCTGCCAGCAAGAGCGTCCTGGAGCTGGGCAAGGAGGAATTCGTGATCCTGGCCGACGCGGCCGTCATCTGTGCGATTGATCTCGAGCAGGTGGTCCAGGCCCACATCGACTCGGGCCGTGACGTGACCGTCGTCGTCAAAGCCGGCATCGCCAACGACCGCAAGCAGCTGGATCTGGCGGTCAGCCTCGATGAGGACGGCGAGATCGCCGACATGGCGGTCGACTATGCCGCCCCGGAGAACTATCTCGCCGCAATGGGCATCTATGTGATGCGCAAGGAGCTGCTGATTCAGGCAGTCGAAGAGTGCATGGTCCATAACCGCTATCGCTTCGAGCGGGACTTCATCCTGCAGGACTGGGCCGACGGCAAGCTCTCGGTGGGCGCCTGGGAATTCGGCGACGTCGCCCTGTTCAACGAGTCCACGGAGGAGTATTTCCGCAACAACCTGGCGATCATCGACCGGAACATCCGCCACAGCCTGTTCCGTGACGATCGGACCATCTACACCAAGGTCCGCGACCAGGTTCCCACCTATTACGGCGAGGGCTGCGAGATCAACGACTGCATCGTGGCCGACGGCTGCACCCTGCTGGGCACGGTGGAGAACTCGGTCCTCTTCCGCCGCGTCAAGGTCTCCACCGGCGCGGTCGTGAAAAACTGCGTTGTGATGGCCAACAGCGAGATCGGCATCGGGGCGCAGCTGGAGTACTGCATCCTGGACAAGGACGTCACCATCTCGGCCGGCGTCAAGCTGATCGGCACGCCGGAGCATCCGGTCATTCTGAATCGGGGTGACGTGGTATGAAAATCGCGATGATTGCCTCCGAGGCTGCGCCCTATGTCAAGACCGGCGGCCTGGGCGATGTGCTGCAGGCCCTTCCCAACGCCCTTGCGGAGAATCCCGACAATGAAATCGCCCTGTTTCTGCCCTACTACAAGAAGATCAAGGAAAACGCCAAGGTCCGGGCGGATTATCTGGCCTCCTTCGCGGTCAACCTGACCTGGCGCCAGCAGTACGTGGGCCTCTTCCGCTGCCGGACGGAGCGGAAGAATCTGAACGTCTATCTGATCGACAACGAGTACTACTTCCTGCGCGACGGCATCTACGGCTTCTACGACGACGGCGAGCGCTTCGCCTACTTCGCCAAGGCGGTCCTTGCCTGCATGAACTGGCTGGATTTCCGGCCGGAGATCCTCCACTGCCACGACTGGCAGTCGGCCCTGACGCCGATCTACCTGGACGCGGAGTTCCGTTCCTGCTTCCCCGACACGAAGACCGTCTTCACGATCCACAACGTGGAGTACCAGGGCAAGGCAGCCCCGGAGTTCTTCAACGACGTGCTGGGCCTGGATGATTACTGGCGGGGCGTATGCAGCTTCGACGGCTGCGTGAACTTCATGAAGGCCGCGATCACCCACACGAATCTGGTCACCACGGTCTCCGAAAACTACGCCCAGGAGCTGCGCTATCCCTACTTCGCCCACGGCCTGTCCGGGATTCTGGCGGCCCGGGGCGGAAACCTCCGCGGCATCACCAACGGCATCGACACCGGCGTCTACGACCCGGCGAAGGACAAGGCCCTGGCCAAGCCCTTCACCGCCGACAGCTTTGCCGACAAGCAGGCCAACAAGCGGGCCCTGCAGCGGGAGCTCTGCCTGGACGAGACCGACGCTCCCATCCTCTCGATGGTGACCCGGCTTGCCTCCCACAAGGGCATCGACATCCTCTGCTTCATCCTCCACCGGCTGCTGGAGCGGAATCTCCAGCTGGTGATCGTCGGCACCGGCGAGACCAAGTACGAGCACGCGCTGATGGCGGCTGCGGCAAACTATCCCGGCAAGTTCTCAATGAACCTTCGCTTTGATTCTGCCCTGGCCTCCCGGGTTTACGCCGGCTCCGACATGTATCTGATGCCGTCCAAATCCGAGCCCTGCGGCCTGAGCCAGCTGATCGCCATGCACTACGGCGCGGTTCCCGTCGTCAACGCCACCGGCGGTCTCAAGGACACCGTCCCGCCCTTCAACCCCGTAACAGGGGAGGGCAGAGGTTATACCTTCCAGAGCTACAACGGCGACGACTTCCTCGGCGCCATCGACCGTGCCCTGGGCGACTACTACCACAACCGCGCTGCCTGGGACCGTCTGGCGCAGAAGGACATGCGCGAGGATTTCAGCTGGAAGCTTCCCGCGGAAAAGTACATGGAGATGTATCGCAGCATTCTGAACGGCTGATTTCAGCCTGATCCTCAATTTCAATTTTCCCAAAAGCCCCCGGAAATGCTTGTAATTTCCGGGGGCTTCTGTTATAATAAACAGAAACCACTTTCGGTCCCGATGATCGGACCGCACGGAGCAGAATATGAACGAGAACATCACCGTCCGGGGCGCCCGGACCAATAACCTGAAAAATATCGACCTCACGATCCCCCGCGACCGGCTGGTCGTGTTCACGGGCCTGTCTGGCTCCGGCAAGTCCTCTCTGGCCTTTGACACGATCTACGCCGAGGGCCAGCGCCGTTACGTGGAGTCCCTGTCCAGCTACGCCCGGATGTTCCTGGGCCAGATGGACAAGCCGGACGTGGACTCCATCGACGGTCTCTCACCGGCGATCTCCATCGACCAGAAGACCACGTCCAAGAACCCCCGCTCCACGGTGGGCACCGTGACCGAGATTTATGATTATCTGCGTCTGCTCTGGGCCAGGACCGGTGTGCCCCACTGCCCCAACTGCGGAAAGGAAATCCGGAAGCAGACCATCGACCAGATCGTCGACAAGGTCCTCCGTCTGCCGGAGGGCACGCGCTTTCAGGTGCTCTCTCCGGTGGTCCGGGGCAAGAAGGGCGAGCACCAGAAGGTCTTCTCCGACGCGCGGAAATCCGGCTTTGCCCGCGCCCGCGTCGACGGCAGTCTCTACGATCTCAACGAGGACATCTCCCTGGACAAGAACAAGAAGCACAACATCGACCTGATTGTCGACCGTCTGGTTCAGCGGGGCGACATTACCCGCCGGCTGACGGATTCCATCGAGACCGCCACGTCCCATGGCGGCGGTCTGACGGTGATCCAGCGCATGGATACCGAGGAGGAGATCCCCTTCTCCCTGAACTACGCCTGCGAGGACTGCGGTGTGTCGATGCCGGAGCTGAGCCCCCGCATGTTCTCCTTCAACAATCCCTACGGCGCCTGCCCGTCCTGCTCCGGCCTGGGCTTCCAGCTGAAGGTCGACCCGGACCTGATCATCCCGAACCGCAGTCTGTCCATCCTGGACGGAGCCATTCAGGCCAGCGGCTGGGGCAACGTCCGGAACGACTCGATTGCCAGAATGTATTTTGACGCCCTGGCCGAGCGCTATCATTTCAAGCTGACCGACCCGGTGGAGGAGATCCCCGCCGAGGGCCTGGACGCGATCCTCTACGGCACGAAGGGCGAAAAGCTCAGGCTCTACTACGAGCGCTCCAACGGCAGGGGCACGCTGGAGCAGGCCTTTGAGGGCATTGTCCCGAGTCTGGAGCGCCGCTACCGCGAGACCCAGTCCGACGCGATGCGCAAGGAGCTGGAGGAGTGCATGTCCACCTCCCCCTGCCCGGCCTGCGGCGGCAAGCGCCTGTCTCCGATCTCCCGCGCCGTTACCGTCGGCGGGATGCGGATCATGGACTTCTGCGACCTGCCCGTCACGGCGGCGTTGGAATTTGTCGGCGGTCTGACCTTCGAGCCAAACGACCGGATGATTGCCCAGCCCATCCTGCGGGAGATCGTCGCCCGCCTGGGCTTTTTGCAGAGCGTCGGCCTGCAGTATCTGACCCTCTCCCGCGCCGCCGCGACCCTCTCCGGCGGCGAGAGCCAGCGCATCCGCCTGGCCACGCAGATCGGCTCGTCCCTGATGGGCGTGCTCTATATCCTCGACGAGCCCTCCATCGGCCTGCACCAGCGGGACAACGACAAGCTGCTGGAGACCCTCAAGCGTCTGCGGGACCTGGGCAACACGCTGATCGTCGTGGAGCACGATGAAGACACGATCCGCGCCGCGGACTATGTGGTCGACGTGGGCCCCGGCGCCGGCATCCACGGCGGCGAGATCGTGGCCCAGGGCGTCATCGCCGATCTGATCGCAGAGCCCCGCTCCATCACCGGCCAGTATCTGAGCGGGAACAAAACCATCCCCGTTCCGTCGGAAAGGCGGCAGGGGAACGGGAAGACCCTGAAGGTCTTCGGCTGCCGGGAGAACAACCTGCAGGGCATCGACGTCTCGATCCCGCTGGGGACCTTTACCTGCGTGACCGGCGTCTCCGGTTCGGGGAAGTCCTCACTGGTGAACGAGATCATCTATAAAAAGCTGGCGGGCAGCCTGAATCATGCCCGCATCCGTCCGGGCCGGCACGACCGCTTCGAGGGCATCTCCGCCCTGGATAAGGTCATCGCCATTGACCAGAGCCCCATCGGCCGCACCCCGCGCTCGAATCCCGCCACCTACACCGGCCTGTTCAACGACATCCGCGACCTCTTCGCCTCCACCAACGACGCGAAGCTGCGGGGCTACGGCCCCGGCCGCTTCTCCTTCAACACGAAGGGCGGCCGCTGCGAGGCCTGCGGCGGCGACGGTCTGGTCAAGATCGAGATGCACTT
>CAMOLY010000053.1 GCA_946619065.1 uncultured Clostridia bacterium
CGGATGTCTTGCGGATTACCAGCACGGAATGAACCGCGCCACCGATCTCAAAGGTTTCCGTCCGTTCAAAACTGCCGCCCAGCGTTCGGATGGCCCTTTCGGCCTCGCGCAGCTCCTCCCCTGCCTGCGCTCCCTTCATCGCGAGGAAGCATCCGCCGATGCGGACATAGGGCAGGCAGAGCTCGGAGAGCAGGTTCAGCCGGGCAACCGCGCGGGAGGAAACAATGTCAAAGCCTTCTCGGTTGGCGGCAGCAAAGTCCTCCGCACGGCCGGTCAGAAAGCTGGCCTCCACGTTCAATGCAGGCAGGGCCTCGGTCTCCAACCAATGCATCCGTTTTTGCAGGCTGTCGAGCATGGTCAGATGCAGGCTCGGCTCCGCAAGCTTCAGGGGAACACCGGGAAAGCCGGCGCCGGTACCCACGTCGAGCAGGGATTTGCCCGCCAGCGGCAGAACCTTCAGAAGCGTCAGACTGTCGAGCAGGTGGAGCTCCGCAGCCTGGGCAGGATCCGTGATTGCGGTCAGGTTCATCACACGGTTTTTCTCCAAAACCGCAGCGCCGAATGCAGCCAACCGGTCCAGCGTCTGTTCAGGCAGATCCAGCCCGATTCGGGCCAAGCCCTCCCGGAGCGCGGTTTTGATCGGGGCGGTCTCCCGAAGGTCCCCGTCCGTCATCATCCCTGCTTCAGTCTCACCGCCTCACGGCACTTATCCGCGAGGTTCTCGGGCGTCAGGCCGAAGTACTCCAGCACGGCGTTCGCGGTTCCGCTGCGGCCAAAGGTGTCCTCCACGCCGTGACGGATCACCGGCACCGGGCACTTCGACGAGATGAGCTCCGCAACCGCGCCGCCCAGGCCGCCGAGCACAGAGGCCTCTTCACTGGTCACGATCGCGCCGGTCTCAAAGGCAGCGTTCAGGATCAGGTCCTCATCCAGGGGCTTGATCGTATGGATATCCAGAACACGGGCGGAGATGCCATCCGCAGCGAGAAGCTCGCGGGCCTTCCGCGCCATGCCGACCATCATACCGGTGGCAGCGATCGTGACGTCAGAGCCGTCGGCAACGGTTACGCCCTTGCCGAGCTCAAAGCGGTAGCCGGGCAGCTCGTCGGTGAAGACGTCGGTAACCGGGCGGATCAGGCGCAGGTAAGCCGGGCCGTTCTGGTTCAGCAGAGCCTCCACTGCCAGACGCATTTCGTTTCCGTCGCAGGGGTTGACCACAGTCATGCCGGGAATCTGACGCATCAGGGCCAGGTCCTCGGTGCACTGGTGGGTCGCGCCGTCCTCGCCGACGGAGATGCCGCCGTGAGAGCCGACGATCTTGACGTTCAAATGGGGATAGCCGACAGAGTTACGCACCTGCTCATAGGCGCGGCCCGCCGCAAAAATCGCGAAGGTGCAGGCAAAGGGCTTGAGCCCAGCGGTGGCCATGCCGGCAGCGATACCGACCATGTTGCTCTCGGCGATTCCGCAGTCATAAAAGCGATCCGGATAAGCTGCCGCAAAGTCCTTGGACTGCGTTGCCTTGGCCAGGTCTGCGTCCAGGACAACGAGCTCCGGATATTTTTCGGCGAGTTCCACCAGCGCCTTGCCAAAAGCGGCGCGGGTTGCAATCTTTCCTGCCATCTCAGTTCTCCTCCAGTTCTTTGATTTTCGCTTCCAGTTCGGCCTTCGCAATCGCATATTCCTCCGCGTTCGGAGCCTTGCCGTGCCAGCCTGCGTTGTTTTCCATATAGGAGACGCCCTTGCCCTTGACGGTGGTCATCAGAATCGCGGTCGGACGGTCCGCAGTATTCCGGGCCTCAGCCAGGGCAGCGAGAATCTGATCGAAATCGTGTCCGTCGATCCGGATGACATGCCAGTTGAAGGCTTCAAATTTCTGATCGACGGGGTCAGTGGGCATAACGTCGGAGGTCTTACCGTCGATCTGCAGACCGTTGAGATCGACGAAGGCGCAGAGATTGCCGAGCTTCCACTTGGCAGCCGCCATCACGGCCTCCCAGATCTGGCCCTCTTCGATTTCGCCGTCACCGAGGATCGCATAGGTCCGGTAGTCCCTGCCGGTCTGTTTCGCGGCGAGGGCCATGCCGACTGCGGTGGACAGGCCCTGACCGAGGGAACCGGTGGACATGTCGACACCGGGGATGTGCTTCATATCCGGATGGCCGGAGAGATGGGACTGGATGGAGCGAAGCTGCCGCAGAGAGGCAGCGGGGAAGTAGCCCCGCAGCGCCAGAATCGCGTACAGAGCCGGGGCGCAGTGGCCCTTGGAGAGGACAAAGCGGTCGCGGTCCGGCCAATTGGGGTTGGCAGGGTCAATGCGCATCTCGTTGAAGTAGAGGGCCGCGAGCGCATCCGCGCAGGACAGAGATCCGCCCGGGTGTCCCGAGGACGCCAGGTGGATGGCCTCCACCGCGAGCAGGCGGGCTTGCCAGGCCTTCAGGGCCAGGTCTTTTCCATACAGTTTTTCCATAGTATCCTTCCTTCTAAATCTTATTTTGTCCGATAGAAGCTGTGTGTGCGCCAATAATAGGACAGGTATTCCAATCTATGATAATCCTTGACAAGGGGACCGGGGATCGTCGTGCTGAGCTTGCCTTCAACACCGACTCTTCCCTTCGTGGACATGACCGGGAAGACTTCCATCTCCTCGTCCATCGCCTGCAGGAACGCCGGGCCTTTACCCCAGCCGAGAGTGTCGAAGAGGACGTTCATCAGATAGCACGGCGAAATCGTCGGGCCGGTCTGACCGGCGGGATCGACGCCGAGGATTTCCTTCGCCGCGTCGTTCATCCAGATCAGATATTCCGTTGCGTAATAATTGAAGAAGCCCTCCTCGGTGGACAGATCCAGGTCCATGCCGAAGGTCTCGTAGGCCGCAGTGGTGTAATTGTTGATGTCCTTGCCCAGCGTCGCCTTGTGGTCGCCGAAGGTCACGAGAACAACGGGGCTGTCGCAGGTCCGCAGGCGGTCGACCAGGACCTTGAGCTCCTCATCGCGTTTGGCGGCGCAGGCGAGGAAATTGTTCATCGCAATCCCGTCGTTGGTGTTCCGGTGCGCCAGCACGTAATTGGTTCCCGGATAATCGTTGGTCCGGTAATGATAGGGGCCGTGGCCCTCGTAGGTGACCGAGAAGTGGAAATACGGTTTGGTCGTGTCGCGGGACTGGTACATCTCCCAGATCCGGTCATAGAGGATGCTGTCTTCCACCGGGTGGCTGCTGTTTTCCAGCTCCTCAAAGCCGTCCTCGCGGAACACATAGTGCTCAAAGCCAAGATAGCGGTTGACGTTACGGCGGTTGTAGAACCAGCCGTTGAAAGGGTGGGCTCCCTCGGTCTCGTAGCCCTGGCCGCGAAGATACCAGACGTAGGAATTAACCGGCTTACGCCACTCGCTGAGCAGATAGTTTCCGGTGAGGAAGCAGCGCTCGGCATTCTTCGTGTTGCCGCCAAAGCCGTTTGTGATCAAATAGCCGATCTTCGATTCATCGGCCAGTGCATGATAGGTGTCATAGCAGGAGAAATCGATCGTGCCCTCGGTGCAGGGGACGTCGGACAGATCCGCGTAGCTCTCTCGCATGATGGCGATGATGTCCACCTTCCGGTCAGCCGGGAGATCCGCGTCGCTGTATTGGGCAAAATCCGCGGCAGTCTCCTTCTCGCTGTAGCCCTTCGGAGGATTGCTCTGGGAGAAGATCGTGCGGGAGAAGGAATACAGCACGCCGCGGGAGACGTAGATCTGCGTCGTGGACCAGGTGTCGATATACTTGTAGTACTTCGTGTTCGCATAGACCTCGTCATCATTGATGAGGCTGCAGGTCTGAAAACCCAGGAAAACGGCGACGGCTAAGACCGGAATCCGCCACCAGTTCAGGCGCAGGCGCCAGCGGGAAAGAAAGGCCAGCAGAACCGTCATGGCCGTGCAGGACAGGATGCTGATGATCAGATTCCGGCTCAGATTCAGCTCATAGCCCTGCTTGTCGGTGATTGCGAGAGCCTCGCGGATGCAGGTCAGATCCTCAAACTGAAGCGGATCGTTGCGGATAATGATCAGATAATAGTTGCCGATCGATATCCCAAGGCAGATGACAGCCGTCAGCAGGAAAGCAATCCAGGCACGGCCGATGACTGCAAACAGAAGCAGACAGATCGCAGTGGGGATCGCGAAATTGACCCAGAAGATCAGGGAGCACTCAAAATAACCCTTGAAAATCTTCGAAGAGAAGTTGCTGTAGGAGAGCAGCAGGGTGCAAAGGGTCAGAACCAAGCAGGCAAGCAGCAGCAGGAAAAACTGCCAGCTCAGGAATCCAACCTTTCGGCCGATGCCCTTCGGCATGCGGCGCTTGAGCAGCAAATGCCTGGATTCCGGCTTCGGCTCTCGCCGACGCTTGCCAGAACGCCGTTCGGACGGTTCTTTTGATGCACGTTCTGCTTCTATTTCAGTTTTATTGGTCTTTTTCCCCAATTTCAAAGGCACTTCCTTTCCTCTTCGCTTACCGCTTCTTGGCCAGCGGCTCGCTCCGCTCCTGAGCCTCCTGCAGGCGGGCGATGATCTGGTTGGAGATCAGAAAGCCCTCCGGCGTCAGACGCCAGCGGCCGCCCTGCACCAGGAAGAACCCGCGCTCTGCCATCGGGCGGATGACATCCAGCAGCGGCTCAAAGGGCATCAGATAGTTTCTCTCATACTCCTCGGGCGAGATGCCGCGGTTCGTCCGCAGGCGGAGCATCACATACTCCCCTGCCCGCTCCCGGGCAGGGACCGTCTCGCACTCGGAGAGGATGGGGACGTCCTGTTCATTCAGGCCGCGGATATAGTTGTGAATATCCGCCCGGTTTGTGTAGCGCTTTCCGGCAAAGTCCGAAGCGGCAGCAGGACCGAAGCCGATGTACTCGTCGCCGAGCCAGTATTTGAGGTTGTGGCGGGATTCAAAGCCCGGGCGGGCGAAGTTCGAGATTTCATACTGTTCATAGCCGGCTTCCCTGAGGATCCGGACCGCGTTGAGATACATATCGGCCTGAACGTCGTCAGACGGCAGATTGACAGCTTCTTTGTAGTTCCACAGTGGGGTGCCGCGCTCGACCTTCAGACCGTAACAGCTCATGTGCTCCGGCCGCAGCCGCAGTACATGGCGAAGGGTTTGCTCCCACTGCTCATAGGTCTGATTGGGCAGACCGTACATCAGATCCAGCGAGATGTTGTCAAAGCCGCAGTCGCGGGCATTCTGAACAGCGATGCGGGCCTGCTCATAATTGTGCGGCCTTCCCAGCTTTTTGAGGACCTCATCCAGGTCACTCTGAACACCGAGACTCATCCGGTTGAAGCCCTCGGAGCGCAGCTTTCGGAGAAGGCTGGTGCTGACCGAGTCCGGATTCGCCTCGAAGGTGATCTCCGCGTCCTTGTCCACGCGGAAGCGGTGCTGGATCTCAGCAAAGATGCGGCGAAGATTGTCCGCTCCGAAGAAGGACGGCGTCCCGCCGCCGAAATAGACGGTGTCTACCAGGTAGTCCTGTGCCAGCGCGCCGGTTTCTTTGATGTGTGCGCCAAGGGCCTGCAGATAGTCGTCGACCAGACGTCTGTCCCGGCTGCCGCCCAGCGAGTAAAAATCGCAGTATTCACATTTGCTCCGGCAGAACGGAATGTGCACGTAGATGCCGAGGGGTTTCAGTTCGTTCATTTTGACTCCTTGTTGCGCCAGCGCCGTTTCTTTCTGCGCCAAAAATGGGATTCCAGGATTTCTCCGATGAATTCCGCGATCAATTCAAACAGAAACTCAATCAATAGAGGTTTCTCCCTTTATCGCCGGTTGCAGCCATCAGTCGTCGTCCATCTTCAGGACGGCCATAAAGGCCTCGGAGGGGACGGAAACCGTGCCGAAGGTGCGCATTCGCTTCTTGCCCTCCTTCTGTTTTTCCAGCAGCTTCTTTTTCCGGGTGATGTCGCCGCCGTAGCACTTGGCAAGCACGTCCTTGCGCAGGGCCTTGATGGTCTCGCGGGCGATGATCTTGCCGCCGATGGCGGCCTGGACCGGAATCTCGAACATCTGGCGCGGAATGTTATCCTTGAGCTTCTCGCAGATTTTCCTGGCCCGGGAATAGGCCTCGTCCGCAAAGAGGATAAAGCTCAGGGCATCCACCAGCTCGCCGTTGAGCAGAATGTCCAGCTTGACCAGCTTCGAGGGCCGGTATCCGGACAGCTCGTAGTCGAGGGAGCCGTAACCGCGGGTGCGGGATTTGAGCGCGTCAAAAAAGTCATAGATGATCTCGTTGAGGGGCATGTCGTAGTGGAGCTCCACCCGGCTTTGGTCGAGATACTTCATGTCCTTATATTCTCCGCGTCGCATCTGGCACAGGTCCATGATGTTGCCGACATATTCCGGAGGGGCAATGATGCTGGCGTTGACAAAGGGCTCGTAGGCCTGGGCAATCTCCATTGGGTCCGGGTAGTTGAGCGGCGTGTAGACAGAGATTTTCGTCCCGTCGGTTTTGTCGATCTCATAGACGACGTTCGGCGCGGTCGTGATCAGGTCCAGATTAAACTCCCGCTCCAGGCGCTCGAGGATGATCTCCATGTGAAGCAGGCCCAGGAAGCCGCAGCGGAAGCCGAAGCCCAGGGCAACGGAATTTTCTTGGACATAGCTCATCGAGGCGTCGTTGAGCTTGAGCTTCTCCAGCGCGTCGCGCAGATCGCCGTACTTTGAACCGTCGGCCGGGTACACGCCGGAAAAGACCATCGGCTGGCAGGTCTTGTAGCCCGGCAGAGGCTCTGCGGCAGGATTCTCCGCACCGGTAACCGTATCACCGACGCGGGTGTCGGAGATTGTCTTGATGGAGGCGGTCAGATAGCCGACCTCGCCGGCGCCGAGGCTGTCGGCCGGCTTCATGCCGAATGGCTCCAGATAGCCGCACTCGACGACCTTATAGACAGCGCAAGAAGCCATCATCCGAACATCCATGCCCGGACGTATGGTGCCGTTCATCACGCGCAGATAGACGACGACGCCTCGGTAGCTGTCATACTGGGAGTCAAAGATCAGAGCCTGCAGCGGAGCGGTCCGGTCGCCCTTGGGAGGCGGGACCTCCCGGACGATCATCTCCAGCACGGAATGGATGTTGATGCCGTTTTTCGCGGAGATCTCCGGCGAATCCATCGCCGGCAGACCGATTACATCCTCAATCTCCTGCTTGACCTCCAGTGGCCGGGCTGCTGGCAGGTCGATCTTATTGATGACCGGGAGAACCTCCAGACCGGCGTCGATCGCAAGGTAGGTATTTGCCAGCGTCTGGGCCTCGATGCCCTGGGAGGCATCCACAACCAGCACCGCGCCCTCGCAGGCGGTCAGCGAGCGGGAGACCTCGTAGTTGAAGTCCACATGGCCCGGGGTGTCGATCAGGTTCAGGACATAGTCCTGCCCGTCGTCCGCCCGGTAGTTGAGCCGGACCGCGCGGGCCTTGATGGTGATGCCGCGCTCCCGTTCGAGGTCCATATTATCCAGAATCTGCTCCTCCATGTCGCGCTTTTCCACCGTGTGCGTCTCCTCGAGCAGGCGGTCAGCCAGCGTCGATTTGCCGTGGTCGATGTGGGCGACAATCGAGAAGTTCCGAAGTTTCGATAAATCAGTCATAGCCATTCCTCAGTCGCATAATTGCCCTTTTACAGTTTGGCCTATTATAGCAGAATTCGCCGGATTTGTAAAGAGAAAAAGCCCCGCGAAGGGCTTCACTCTTGTAGCGTTACAATTGATGTGAGACTGGGGGATAGAAAAAAGCGGTTGAGTTT
>CAMOLY010000054.1 GCA_946619065.1 uncultured Clostridia bacterium
CCCATGTCGTAGCCGGCGTTGTGGGCGACGATCGGCAGATCTCCGGCAAAGTCGAGGAAGCCGCGCACGGCCTCCCGCTCGGACGGCGCACCCACCAGCATTTCATCCGTGATCCCGGTGAGCTCGATAATCTTGCCGGACAGCCGCCGCTCGGGATCCACAAAGGTCGTATACCGGTCCAGGATCTCCGAGCCTCGCATCCGGACCGCGCCGATCTCGATCAGGCGGTCCTGCTCCGGGGACAGGCCGGTCGCCTCCACGTCGAGGGCCACATAGGTCCCGTCCAGCGGGGCGTCTGCGGCGCCGAAGACGCAGGTGCGCCAGGCGCCGTCCTCGTGGGCCAGGGGGAGATCCACGTCGTTGATGAAATAGCCCTCGCAGCCGTAGAGCACCTTGATGGGCTGATCGGTGCCGGCCACCTTCGCCTTGGACGCGGCCAGAGCAGCCGGGAAGGAATGGGCCACGCCGTGGTCCGTGATCGCGATGGCGCGGTGTCCCCAGGCGGCAGCCTGTGCAATCGCCGCGGCGGGATCCGTCAGAGCGTCCATGGCGGACATATTGGTGTGCAGATGCAGCTCCACGCGCTTCTCGTCGGCCGTGTCCAGGCGGACGGGAGGCTTTGTGAGCTGGATCGAATAGGGCTGCAGATTCAACTCCCCGTCATATTTGTTGACGGTGATCTTGCCGAAGACGCGGAGCCAGGATCCGGGCGTGTGCTTCTTCCCGTTCGGTTCGTGAATCCCCTCCACGATCGGCTTTGCTTCGGCGGCCGACAGGAATTTACTCACGCAGACCGCCCCGGTATGATCGGACATATAGAAGGAGACGACGATGTTCTTCCCGCCGGCCACCTCGCGGTGGTTGATCTGAAAGACCTCGCCCTCCACGCAGGCCTTGAATACGTCCAGCGAGACGTCCTTCATCGGCATGACCGGTTGGGAGAAGGGTTTTCCGTACAGCAGATCGGCGCTCTGCGCAGTCCGGACCGGAGCCGGCGTGCCGGGGCGCGGCGCAGACTTCGGAATCGCTTCGACCGCGTGCTCCCGCATCTGTTCGGTCTGCCGGAACAGCTCTTCCGCAGTCAGCTCCTTCTCCGCGTGCAGCTCCAGGCGGACCGGGGATGAAAAGGCCTCAGAGAGCCTCTGCTCGACGCGGCGGAGATTTGGACGGAGCGTATCCGCGCCGCCGGACTTCAGATTGAGGTGTACCTTGCCGCCCTCGGTCCGCAGGTTACAGCCGGCCAGAATTGCCGGCGCGGTCGGACAGTCAGGGCTGAACAGCTCCACCAGATCCGAAATCTCCAGCTCCGGCAGAAGTGCAGCGGGATAGCACACCCGGAGATCCGTGCTGCGCAGAAGATACGCCTTCCGGATCTGTTCTTCGGCATTCCTGAGAAGAGACAGCGGGAGATAGGCGGAGCTCTGAATGCAAACTGAGACCTCGCGCCGTGTGGGGTGGAGGTCCAGGTCGGTTACGGTATTCTGAATCAGCAGGGCCCGGTCCGCTTCGGAGCATTCCATCTCCGGGAACAGATCGAGCAGGGATACAGGGGGATTCGTCATGTTTTTCTCGCTTTTCTGTTTCTGTTCAGTGGCTCTCCGCGTCGCAGCAGCCATGGCGCGGCGGGGTTATGGCCGCTGTGGTCAGCGGCCACTACGGATCTGCTGAATCATTCCGCTTTTCTGCGGGAACACGGCGTATGCACGGCTTCCCGGTGCTACAGCTTGTCGACGTAGCGGAGCAGGGCGGGCAGCAGTTCGTCGTAGGGCAGCTTCTCCACTGGCTGACCCTTGAGGAAGATCAGGCCGCAGTCCTCGCCGCCGGCGATGCCGACGTCGGCCTCTCTGGCCTCGCCGGGACCATTGACCACGCAGCCCATGACGGCGACCGTGATCGGCTTTTTGCAGTCCCGGAGCGCGTCCTCGACCCGCTGGGCCAGGCAGATCAGGTCGATCTTCGTCCGGCCGCAGGTGGGGCAGGAGATGATGTTCACGCCGTCTTTCCGCAGACCGGCGGCCTTGAGAATTGCCTTGCCCGCGAAGACCTCGCGGACGGGATCCGCGGTCAGGGAGACGCGGATCGTGTCTCCGATGCCCATGCAGAGCAGGCCGCCGATGCCCATTGCGGACTTGACCGTGCCCATATACTCAGTCCCGGTCTCGGTCACGCCCAGGTGGAGCGGGTAGTCGGACTGTTCGGCAAAGAGCCGGTAGGCCTGTATCATCAGCGGGACCGAGGAGGATTTCATCGACACGCAGGTGTCGTAAAAGCCGTATTTTTCCAGCAGCCGGAGATGGCCGAAGGCGGATTCCACCAGCGCCTCCGGGGTGGGATGGCCGTACTTTTCAAGCAGGGCTTTTTCCAGTGATCCGCCGTTGACGCCCACGCGGATCGGGATCCGGTGGGCCTTGCAGCAGTCCACAACGGCCCGGACCCGGTCCTCCCCGCCGATGTTGCCGGGGTTGATGCGGATCGCGGCGGCACCGTTCTCTGCGGCGGCAATCGCGCAGCGGTAGTCGAAGTGGATATCCGCGACAATCGGCAGCGGCGACCGGGCCGCAATCTGCCCGAAGGCTGCGGCGGCCTCCGCATCGGGAACCGTCACACGGGTAATCTCACATCCGGCGGTGGCCAGCGCCTTGATCTGCGCCAGGGTCCCTTCCACGTCGGTGGTTTTGGTGTTGCACATGGACTGGATGCTCACCGGCGCTCCGCCGCCTACGGGAACGGAGCCAACCAGAATCTGTCTTGTCATATCACATCATCTCCGATTTGTCGAACGGCAGTTAAATGATCGGTCTTTTGCGTCAGCGCGACGCGATCGTCACAACGTCCTTGATCAGCAGCAGAGCCATCAGCCCCAGCAGGAGGATCATCGCGACCGCGTTGATCCAGCCCTCGTACTTCGGGTTGATCTTCTTCTTTGTAATCGCGGTATAGACGGTGCCGATCAGCAGGAAAAGCACGCGGCCGCCGTCCAGGGCGGGGATCGGGAGCATATTCATCACCGCCAGGTTCACCGCGATGAAGGCGCCCAGGTAGAGGACGTACAGAATGCCGGAGCCGACCGTCGGGCTCTGCTTTCCGCCCTGAACCATCAGGTCCACGACCTGGACCGCGCCGCCCACGTCTTTGACGCTGCTCCGGCCGGTGAAGAGATCCTGCAGGCCATACCAGACCATCCGGGTGAAGTCGATGCACTCGACTGCCGCAAAGCGGTTGACCGTGCCGAAGGAGGGCTCTGCCAGTTCGCCCAGGGTGATGCCGTAGCGCAGGGCCTTCTCTCCGCTTTCGGTCTCAAACTCCCGCTTTTCCATTTTGAAATGGTTGAGCGTGACCTTTTCCCCATTTCGCAGGACCACCAGCTCGGTATCGTTCGCGTCGTAGCGGCCGTCCAGCAGATCGAGGTCCATGCGCTGATAGACGCGCCGGCCGCCGATGGAATAGAGCTCGTCGCCCACCTGAACACCCTGCTCGGAGAAGGCGCTGCCTGGCTCGATCTGGGTGATCTTCGTGGTCTGCATCGCGTAGCCGGCGAAGCCGTAGAGCAGGGCCATCACGAGAAAGCCGGTCAGCAGATTCATGAAAGAGCCCGCGCAGAGGATAATCAGGCGCTTCCACCACTTGGCATTGACAAAGGAGCGGGGATCCTCGCTCTCGCCGTCCTCCCCCTCCATGGCGCAGTAGCCGCCAATGGGGATCAGGCGGAAGGAATACTGGGTCTCCTTCCGCTTCCAGCCGAAGAGTCTCGGACCCATGTTGATGGAAAACTCGTTGACCCGCACACCGGAGAGCTTTGCGGTCAGGAAGTGGCCCAGCTCATGAATGAAAATCAAAAAGCCGAAAATCAGAATGGCCAGGACAATATACAGAACTGTCAGCAAATTATCATTACCTCACAATGAAAGATTGCGAAAAACGTCTCACGGATAGGATTTACAGTTGATCCGCTTCGCATACCTGTCTCGCGCAGCGGTCCGCCTCCAGAATTTCCTCCAGGGTGGGATCGGGCACAAAGGGCGTGGCGCCCATCGCGCGCGTGACCAGCCGCGGAATGTCATAGAAGCCGATCTCCCTGCAGAGGAACTTCCCCACTGCGACCTCGTTGGCCCCGTTCATCGCGGCGCAGGCTGTGCCGCCGCGGCGGGCAGCGTCGAGGGCGATTTGCAGGCACGGGAAGGTCTCCAGGTCCGGCTTCTGAAAGGTCAGGGGCGGGCAGTCGAGCAGGTTGAGGGCGGAGGCGGGGCTCGGGACCCTGTTCGGATAGGTCAGGGCAAGCTGGATCGGAATCCGCATGTCCGGCACGCCCAGCTGCGCCAGGATCGCGCCGTCGCAGTATTCGACCAGGGAGTGGACGATGCTCTGGCGGTGGATGACGACGGAAACCTGCTCGGGCGGAAGCTCATACAGGCGCATCGCCTCGATGACCTCCAGGCCCTTGTTCATCAAGGTCGCACAGTCGACAGTGATTTTTTCGCCCATCTTCCAGTTCGGATGGCGCAGGGCGTCATCCCTTGTGACCGGCTCCAGCTCCTGCCGGGTTTTTCCGAAAAAGGGTCCGCCGGAGCAGGTCAGAATCAGGCGCCGGACCTCTGAGCGGTCGCGGCAGCCCATCAGGCACTGGAAAATGGCCGAGTGCTCGGAATCCACCGGGATAATTTCCGCGCCGCCGGCCCGGGCGCGCTGCATGACCAGCTCGCCGGCGCAGACCATCGTCTCCTTGTTGGCGAGGCCGACGCGCTTGCCGGTGTCGAGGGCCGCAAGCGTCGGCTTCAATCCCAGCATTCCGACGACCGCGGTGATCACGGTATCCGCCTCCGGGAGGGTCGCGGCGGCAAGCAGGCCGTCTTCTCCCCAGAGCACAAGCGGGGTCTCGCCGGTCAGCCGGGCCTTCAGCTCTGCGGCAACCTGCTCGGTGGCCATGGAAACCAGAAGCGGGTGAAATTCAGCAATCTGCTCCGCCATCAGGCTGACGTTCGTGCCGGCGGTCAGCGCTGCGACGCGGATCGGCAAATGCCGGACCACGTCCAGCGTCTGGCGTCCGATGGAGCCGGTGGAGCCTAATACAGACAATCCCTTCGTCATGATCACTTCACCGCAAAGGGAATCAGCAGCAGAAGGGTCTCCACCACCGGCGCGACCATGGACGTGGAGTCAAAACGGTCCAGGATTCCGCCGTGGCCGGGCAGGAGCGTGCCGAAGTCCTTGATCTTGGTCTGGCGCTTGATGACAGAGAAGGTCAGATCGCCGAGCATCGAAGCGCCGGTGCCGAGAATCGCGTAGACAATCGCATAGAGATAGTTGACGCGGAAGTGCAGCACCACGTGCAGGAGCAGCGTGTAGAGCAGCATCGCCAGGATCGTGACGGCCAGGCCGCCGATGGCGCCCTCCACCGTCTTGTGCGGGCTGATGACGGGACAGAGCTTACGTTTGCCGAGAAAGGTTCCGACAAAGTAGGCGCCGGTATCCGGCACCATTGCCAGCAGGAAGGCCGTCATGATGTAGACTCTGCCGTGAACCGGAACGCGAAGGCGGACCAGGGCGCCCAGCAGGAAGGGAAGAACCGCGCCGGCAAAGATTGCAATGCAGAGCTTGCTGAAGCGAAGCTCCGCATGGGCCAGCAGCAGCTCTGTAAAGAGGGCCGCAAGATAGAGCACCGTGATGACCATGCCGAAGGCATAGTGCGTCTGGATTCCCAGCCAGCTCCAGATGACGACCAGGACCGCCATCAGGGACGTATAGGCAAAGATGCGGACATGCTTGAGCAGGCCGGTGCCGATCAGCAGCTCATAGACCGCAAGGACGGACATCGCGGCCACCAGGATCGCCGTTCCGACCGACGGCAGGGCCAGCACCACGGCCAGCAGCAGGATCAGGCCGACAACGCCGACAATGATACGGGTTTTCATAGGTCATCATTCTCCTTTTCCGTTCTATTTGGATGGGTTTCGATTGTGTATACCCGGGCGTTGTTCATCAACAGATCCGGGGTCTTGGAGTTGAAATCGTAGTCCTTCGCGAGGGGTTCCCCGGAGGCCTGCTTTGCCTCCTCCGCGTCGGCGTTTTTCTGCTTCAGGATCTCCTCCATCAGGCCGGCCGTTATGATGCCGGAGGGCAGGGCGATGATGGCGATGCCGAAGACGGAGGAAATCATCGTGATGGTCCGCCCGATGGCGGTTACCGGGGCGATATCGCCGTAGCCCATGGTGGTCAGGGAGACCGTGGCCCAGTAGATCGCGTCGAAGAAGTTGGAGAAGGTATCGGGCTCGGCGTTGAAGATCACGAGAGCGGAAATCAGAATATAGCCCACTGACAGAAGGCAGACCGTGATCAGGGGACGCTTGGAGTTTTTGAACACCGCCTTGATCACCAGCAGGCTCTTGGAATACCGGACCGCCTTAAACACCCGGAAGACCCGGAAGGTTCGCATCAGGCGGAACACCTTAAGGATCCGGAAGCTGCCGCTGATCAGATTCAGCGACGGCAGGATACAGAGCAGATCCAGCAGGGCCATCGGCGTGAAGGGATACACCAAAAAAGAGAGCTTCCCCCGCCGGACCTTGAAGTCCGCCGTAAAGATCCGCAGCAGATAGTCGATTACGAAGATGACTGCAGCGATGCCGTCCATGATGACGAAGGCCCGGTATTCGGTTTTGAAGGCCAGCGGGATCAGACTGGTCAGGATGGTGAGCATCATGGCCACGTCGTAGACGTTGCTGATCCGATCGTCCTCTCCGGCGGCCTCTATGATCTCAAACAGGCGAAAACGCTTGGTTGTCTTCTGTGGTTCCATTCGGTCTGCCTTTCTTGCCGGTTATTACACGCCGCCGAATCTTCTGTTCCTTTGATTGAAGGCCGCGATGGCTTCGTCCAGCTGGCGCGGACCGAAATCCGGCCAGAGGGTATCCGTGAAATAGTATTCCGAGTAGGCGCTCTGCCATAACAGGAAATTCGAAATTCGGATCTCCCCGCTGGGGCGGATAATCAGATCCGGATCCGGCACGCCGGCAGAGTAGAGCAGGTTCGAGAAGCCCGCCTCGGTCAGATCGCCCGGCTCGGCCTTCCCTGCCGCGCATTCGGCGGCAAAGGCACGGGCCGCGCGGAGGATCTCATCCCGCGCGCCGTAGTTGATGCAGAAATTGACCTGTACCCCGTCGTAGCCCGCCGAGCGCTCGGCGGTTTCCTTCGCCTCCCGCTGCAGCTCGGGGGAAAGGCGGCTCAGATCTCCGAAGAAACAGAACCGGACCCGGTTTTTGTCCATATCCCGGATGAGCTCCCGCAGATAGGTCTCCAGCAGGTCCATGATCGCGTCGACCTCTTCCCGGTCGCGCTTCCAGTTCTCGGTGGAGAAGGCGTAGACCGTCAGGTATTTGAGGCCGATGGACTTGGCATAGTTGGCAATGGTACGGAAGGCCTCCGCGCCGACCTTGTGGCCGGCCGTGCGGGGCAGGCCGCGTTTTTTTGCCCAGCGGCCGTTGCCGTCCATGATGATGGCGATGTGGGTCGGGACAGCCATCGCCTGTGTTTGCTCTTTTTTCTTTTTTGAAAACAGCTTCATGGGCGGAATCCTCCTATTACATCTATTATAGAATATCACAAGATACTGCCTTTGTCAATCCGCTG
>CAMOLY010000055.1 GCA_946619065.1 uncultured Clostridia bacterium
TGGTGGAGCCGCCGCCCTTTTTATGGGCGAAGAACTGCAAACCGATGTTCAGCATATGTTACACCTCCATAACTTCGATATAATCAGGATTCTCATCCCGCAGGGAGGCAAGGGTCAGCATCATGCCGTCCAGAATCGCCTGGACCGCTTCCTCTTCCTCATAGTGTGCGGGAAGGGTCAGGGCAACAAGGGCTTTCTCCTCGTCTACCCTGGTTTTGGCGCCGACGCCCAGAATATCATTGAGCGTGGCCTCCGCAAAACGGACAATGGCCGTCACAGCCGCGCAGATCACGTCGGATCCCGCTTCGGCACAGCCGCTGTGACCGGATACGGAAAAGCCTGTCCGTCTGCCGTCTTGACTGAAAAACTCGACCTTAATCATGGCAATGAATTAAGCGTGGATCTTTTCAATCTTGACCTTGGTGTACGGCTGTCTGTGACCGCGAAGGGACTTGCTGTCCTTCTTCGGGCGGTACTTGAAAACGACGACCTTCTTGGACTTGCCGTTCTTGATGACCTTGGCCTCAACAGAAGCGCCATTGACCGTGGGAGTCCCGAAGCGGGAATTCTCACCGTCGACAATCGCCAGAACCTGATCGAAGGTTACGGTGTCATCAGCCTCAACATTCAGCTTCTCGATGAAGAGCTCGTCTCCCTCGCTGACGTTGTACTGCTTGCCGCCGGTAACGATAATCGCCTGCATAACATCTCTACCTTTCTGTAGTCTCGCTTTGGAGGTGACAGGACAGACCTGTGCTTCTAAACCTTTTCAATGCGGCCCGTATATGATAGCACGCAGGAGGAGAAATGTCAAATGCTTTTTTGAGATTTTTCAGACAAATGCCCGAACGCGGCGGCTATTCGGCGCTCCGCGCGCAGCCGCTTTCAAAGCGGCAGAGCTGGATCCCGCGGATGTAATCCGACAGGGCCGCGACCATATCCAGCGGAAGATCCAGATTCTCCGTCTGATTCTGCAGGGTGGTGAGCACCGCGCGCTTGCCGCTGCGGGCAAGGCTGTAGATCTCGTCCATCCCGATCGTGCGGACGGGCTGCTTGCCGTTGAAGACGTAGATTCCGGCCGGGCCGATTGCGATTGCCTCCTTGATGGAGCCGAGGATACCGGAGGTATCGAACCAGGCGATCTTCGTCGTCTCCGGCAGGCCGACGGTCTGCAGGAGCTTTCTGGTCTTTGCCTGCCAGGCTTCCGGATCGGCGCCGGCCACATTGCCGTCCTTAAGCTTTTCGGCGGCGCATCTGGCGCGCAGGATCTCCAGGACGCCGTTTTCCGTCAGCGCTCCTTCGGGAATCGGCTGTGTGAGCTTCCCTGCGTCGAAGCCCGGCGTCCGGATCGGGTGCATGGTGATATGATCCGGCAGACTCTGCTCCGGCCAGCGGCGCAGGCACTCGTTGAGGAAGTCGAGCACGGCGTTGGAGTTGGCGCGGAACAGCTTTGCGTCGGTCAGCAGATAGGTGCTGTCCTTGCGGACAATCTGCAGCGTAACCGAGAGCATCTGCTTCATCGACTGGAAGCGGTCGATCTCCTCCAGCGGAAGGAAGGCCAGGCCCCGGTTCGTTTTATACCAGAATCTCTGGCCGGAGAAGGCCAGCGTCGAAGCGTTGTCCAGCAGGAAGGCGGGGATATCCCGCGGCTGCTCCAGCCCCGTGCCGCCCCAGAATTTCTTCAGCTTGCCGTCGTAATTCTCTGCATTCACAGAGAAGTCAAAGTCGGCCAGACGGAGCTTGAACTGCGCGGCAATCTGCTGCGCCAGGGCGGAATGGGAGGCGGCGTTCTCGTAGATCCTTGCGTGCTCGCGCTGGGTGAGCTTTTCCAGATACTCCACCTTGCTGCGGTCGCAGACGTCCTCGCGGGACACACGGGTCCGGAGGCCGTCGATGTCGTCGAAGCCGAGGGAGTCGAAGTCGTTCTCTATCGTCAGCAGGCGGAGGGTGTCAAGCCGGTAAATGCGCTCGTCCAGCCGCTTCATCGGAACCGCCCGGATGCGCTCCGGCAGTCCGCGCTCGGCGATGCTGTCGCGCAGGTCGAGGACCGATCTGCGATCCATGCTGTCGAGGTCGGCGAGCTCCTCCCTGAGCTGCGCGGCGATGGCGCTTTCCCGGCAGAGAGAAACCCGGTAACGGAAGCCGTTGATCAGCTTGGGATTCCAGCTGCCCTCGGAAAGGATGCGCTCGAGCTCCTCCAGTTCTGCCGGGGATTTGAGCTCGGCCCCTTCGGTCAGGGTCTCCAGCTCCAGCCGGTCCAGCTCGTCCCCCCGCAGCTCCATGCGGCGGTAGAGATCGGATTTCAGCACGTCCGCGCAGTCATATCCGTCCACAAATTCGCGCATTTCGGTCAGCGTCCCGGCGTCAGCCTCCTCCAGACCGGCACAGGCCTCCTCCATGGCCTGGATATGGAGGGCGTCCATCTGATGGTTGATCAGCTCCAGATACGGGGCCTTGCTTTGGGCAGTATAGGGTCCCTGCTCGATCTGTTCCTTCAGCTCGGTCAGCTCGGGCAGATCCATGTCTTCGCAGCCGAGGGTGCGCTCACGCAGCTCGGTCAGCTCGCGGCTCTGGAACTGGTCATGCAAAAGGCTGAGCGTCTTTTCGCGGATCGCGTCCGGATAGTCGGAATCCCGAACCGTCTGGGCGAGGGTCAGCAGCTGGGAGCAGTCCATGGTCTCATAGCCGGAGACCAGCCGGTCCATCGCCTCGCACTGCAGCGTCCAGCGGCGGCGATTGACGGCCGCGCGCAGTTCGGCGCTTGCCGCCTCGTCCACCGGGAGGGTGCGCACCGCCGCGGCGAGTTCTTCAATCTCGTCCGGCGCGGCAGCCTCAATGCGTTCCATCCAGGCCGCCTGATCCACGGGCTCGGAGGCTGCGGCGGCTGCGGACGTTTCCGGAGCCTGCACGCCTTCCGGTTCCGCAGCGGGCAGCGCCGATTCGGCCTGCGCGGGGGGTTCCGCAGTCTGCAGAGCGGCTGCGGCAGGAGCCGTCCCGGCAGCGGGGCAGCCGCTCTCAGAAAGCTCCTCCAGACGGGATACCAGCGCCGGAACGCCGGTGTTTTCCAGCGCGAGGCGGAGCTGGAGCGGGGAAACCTCCCGATTGCCGACCCGGCAGGTCAGATCCTGCGTCAGAGCGGATCCGGCGAGGCAGTTCTCAGCGGGGCCGAAACGCTGATAGAAATCGGTAAGCTCCGCCTGTTCCCGCTCACTGAACTCTCTGCCCTTCGTGGGCAGCAGGAAGAGGCAGGCTGCTTCGGCACAGACCGGGAAAATCTCGGGACGGAACCAGCCGAGATCATGCAGCCGGCCGGTCAGTCTGGCCATGACAGAGCGCAGCGCCGGAGCCTTCTCTGCCTTGGTCAGCACAAAGACCGGATATTGGCCGTTCTCTCTGGCGTGGGTCGTGGCTTCGCTGAGCAGATTCACCTGCGCGGGGTCCTCCGGACGCTCCGCGTCCACAAGGATCAGGCACAGGTTTTCGGGAAAGGAAAGATTCTCGGGCAGCACTTCAAGCAGAGCGGCTTTTCCCGCTCCGGCAAGCGCATAGACAGATGCGGACAGAGATGATTGCATGGAAATACCTCCTTTTCAATCTTATCTGTTTGTCGCGCGGGGTGCTCCGCCCGGGACGCTCAGCCGCTGAGGCAGGGTGCCGTCGGGGGTCACATACACCGTGCGGTAGTTTTCATAGATCACCATGCCCGGCTTCGCGCCGGTGGGCTTTTTCACCTGCCGGACCGGGCAGACGTCCACCGGCACGTTCTGGCCCTGGCGGGATTCGGAATACCAGGCGGCAAGCTGGGCCGCTTCGGTCACGGTGCGGTCCGGAACCTCTGCGCCGCCGCAGGCGATGATCACGTGGCTGCCGTGGCTTTTCTGAACATGCAGCCAGAGGTCGGTTTTATAGGCCAGCTTCCCGGTCAGCAGGTCGTTCTGCCGGTTATTCCGGCCCACGAGGATCGGAACGCCGTCTGAGGAGCGGAACTCCATCGGTCGGGAAGGCGCGGTTTTCATCTGCTTTTTCCGGTCGGTCTGCCGCAGATAGCCGCCCTCGGTCAGCTCCGCCCGGATCTCGGCCACGTCCCGCTCGGTCTCCGCACGGGAGAGGGTATCCAACACGCTGGCAAGGTAGGAAGCCTCGGTCTCCCCTTTTGCGATTTGCTCGCTCAGGAAGGTCTCCGCATGCTTGGCCTTGTTGTAATCCTTGTAGAATTTGGCCGCATTCTGCTGGGGCGAGATTGCCGGATTCAGGGGGATCTCGATCTCCTTCATGTCGGGATCGTAGAAGTCGACCGCCTTCAGGCGGGTCTGGCCCCGGGAAATCGCGTAGAGGTTCGCGGTTACGATATCGCCGAGCTGACGCAGGCGTTCGCGGTCGCGGGTCGCTTCGAGCTCCCTGCGCTGGTTTGCCAGTTTGCGTTCGGCACGGCTGCGAAGCGTCGTCAGCGTCCGGCTCAGATTCTGGGTGCGGGAGCGCATCCGCTGCGCGCGGTCGCGCTCGGCGTAATACGTGTCCAGCAGGGCGGAGAAGCCGGAGACCGGCTCGCAGCGCATATAGGCCTCATACTGGAGGATCGGGCGGAAGCTGAAATCCTTCGCGGTATCGCCCCGATAGAGGACCGTCGGCGAAAAATCAGCCGTCAGACCGCGCAGGGACTTCATCAGGGCGTCCGCGAATCGGTCCGGATCCTGCAGCGAGAGATCCGCGTCGGTTTTGCCTGTCAGCCGATAGCTCAGCTCCCGGGCAATCAGAGGCGAAATTCCGGCATAGCGGTCCATCAGCCAGGCATCCGCCGCCACCGGGCCGGACAGCGCGGCAAGGGCGGCGCGGAGGGCCTCCGGGGTCTCGCGGCGGAGATCCAGCTTGCCCTGCGACGGCGGTTCCCGATAGAACAGGCCGGGCAGGACCTGTCGCTTTTCGGACATCTCCAGATCGACACGGCGCAGACAGTCGAGAATGCGGCCGTCCGGGCCGGTCAGAATCAGATTGGAATTGCGGCCCATCAGTTCGAGCCAGATGTGCTTTGGGGTAACCGTGCCGAGTTCATCCGCCGATTCGATGCAGAGGTCCACCGCGCGCTCCATCGGAAGCTGCGTCAGTGACAGGACGCGGCCGCCCGACAGGTGCTTCCGCAGCAGCATGCAGAACATCGGCGGCTGGGCGGGCTGCTCGAATTTTTCTTCGGTATAGTGAATGCGCGGGTGATTCGGCGAGGCGGAGAGGAGGAGCTTCTTCCCGCCGGAGGAGACGGTGCGGAGGCTCAGCAGGACCGTCTCCCGGTCCGGCTGCTGGATCTTGTCCACCCGGGCGCCGGGCAGGGTCTCGTTCAGCTCCGCCGTCAGCGCACTGAGAAAAATCGCGTCAAGGGGCATCGTAGGCCTCCTTTCCGGCCTGGTAGAGGTCTTGGATCCGCTCGGTCCGACCGCTCAGCCAGAGCCAGCCGAACAGGGTCTCCAGACCGGTGGCCCGGGCGTATTGGCCCGGCGTCGCTGATTTTGGAGCCTGATGTGTGTGCGTGTTTCGCCCGCGCTTGTAGACCGAGCGCTCTTCTTCGGTCAAAAGCGGCAGGATCTTTTCCACAAAGGCCGCCTGCGCGGAAGCCGTCACGCGGGCCACCGTGCTGCGGTGGAGATCCCGCACGGGAACTGCCGCCCGGCAGCAGAGCTCCTGCCGCACCAGCAGCTCGAAAACCGCGTCGCCCACATGGGCGAGGGCCAGCTCGGAGACAGCCAGCAGCTCCGCCGGACTGAGCACACGATTCAGAGACTCACCCATCTTTGCTTTCTCCCTCCAGACGTTTGATTCGCAGCGTAATCAGCAGAACCGCGGTCAGCGGCAGTACGCTGGCCGCGAGGACGATCCACCGATTCAGGGCATAGCCGCCGATCAGCAGAACCGTCGCAGCCAGCAGAAACCAGATCCGAACCGTTTCAAGGCGTGCGATGCGCTTCGCGGAGGCTTCCGGGTCGCGCGCAGAGTCGTTTTGCTTTTTCATGACAGGCCGCCCTCCCCTTTTTATATTTGTATTATACCAGAACCGCAGGAAAATGCAATCAGGAATTGACGCGGGAAAACAGCGAAGGTACGGACTCGGATGAGCCGTACCTTCGCTGTTTTTCATTCGGAATCACATTCCGGATCGGGTATTCCTTACATCTGCTCGTGGTCGATCATGTCCTCGGTCACGCGGGACTCGGGCCACTCCTTGGGCTGGAAGTCGCGGTAGACCGACAGGCCGGAGCCGGCGGGAATCAGCTTGCCGATGATGACGTTTTCCTTCAGGCCCACCAGGCGGTCCACCTTGCCCTTGATGGCGGCTTCGGTCAGGACCTTGGTGGTCTCCTGGAAGGACGCGGCGGAGAGGAAGGACTCGGTGGCCAGAGACGCCTTGGTGATGCCCATCAGCATCTGCGTGGCGGTGGCGGGCTTTTTAAGCTCGAGGTCGGTCTCGCCGGCATCGATCCGGGCCTGGATCTCGCGGTTCTGGGCCTCGATCCTGTCGTTGGCCTCCTCAAACTCGGTCACGTCCACCACAGTCTCGGAGAGCAGGTCGGTGTCGCCGGGCTCGTTGACCTTGACCTTGCGCATCATCTGACGGATGATGACCTCGATGTGCTTTTCGTTGATGTCGACGCCCTGGGAACGATAGACCGCCAGAACCTCCTGGGTCAGGTAGTCCTGCACCTTCTCCTCACCCCGGATGCGGAGCACGTCGTGGGGGGAGAGCGGGCCGTCCGTGATGCGGTCGCCCTTGTGGACGATCTTGCCGTTTTCAACCTTCAGGCCCACCGAATAGGGCACCTGATACTCCTTGACCTCGCCGTCTTCGGCAGTCACGGTGATCGAGCGCAGCGCAGTGCGGTGGCTCTCGTCGATCGCGACGGTGCCGGTGATTTCGGAGATCGTGGCCATCTTCTTGGGCTTGCGGGCCTCGAACAGTTCTTCGACTCGGGGAAGACCCTGGGTGATGTCGTCGCCGGCAACGCCGCCGGTGTGGAAGGTTCGCATGGTCAGCTGTGTGCCGGGTTCGCCGATGGACTGGGCGGCGATGATGCCGACCGCCTCGCCGGGATCAACCAGCTTGGACGTGGCCAGGTTCATGCCGTAGCAGCGGGCGCAGACGCCGCTGCGGGCGCGGCAGCCCAGGACGGAGCGGACGTAGACCTTGTCGATGCCGTGCGCCAGGAACTTCTTGGCGTCGGTGTCGTGGAGCATGACGTCCTTGGAGTGCAGGACTTCGCCGGTGACGGGATCCAGCACGTCGTGGACCGGGAAGCGGCCGTGGATCCGCTCGCCGAAGGTGGCGATGGTCTGGCCCTTCTCCACGATCTCGGACTTCCAGGAGCCCTTCGTGGTGCCGCAGTCGTCCTCGCGGATGATGACCTCCTGGGAGACGTCAACCAGACGGCGGGTCAGATAACCGGAGTCGGCGGTACGCAGAGCGGTATCGGTCAGGCCCTTGCGCGCGCCTCTGGAGGAGATGAAGTACTCCAGCACGGACAGGCCCTCACGGAAGTTGGCCTTGATGGGGATCTCGATGGTGCGGCCGGAGGTATCGGCCATCAGGCCGCGCATGCCGGCCAGCTGACGGATCT
>CAMOLY010000056.1 GCA_946619065.1 uncultured Clostridia bacterium
CCCTGCCGGGAGCCTGCATAATCTTTGAAGGTTATGCATTTTGCAACAGCCCCAGCCCCAGGCTGGTTTGAATGCATTTCCCAGATCGGAGATACGGGAAAAAACCGCAATTATTTCATCTTTTCAGATTCTCATTCTTTCATTCTTATACCGGCAGCTCCGCCACGAAGGCGACGCGGTGCTCGCCGGGGTATTCCGCCTCCAGCGTTCCGCGGTGCTGCTGTGCGATCACCCGGGCTGCGGACAGACCGATGCCGAAGCCCCCGGATTTTTGATTGCGCGCGGTGTCCCCGCGGTAAAAGCGGTCGAACAGCCGCTCCGGCGGGCAGTCCGGCAGCTGCTCGCAGTCATTTTCGATCTGCAGGCGTGCCGTTTTTCCGTTTTGCGCAAGCTTCAGCCGGATCGTGCCGCCCGCAATGCCGTATTTGACCGCGTTGTCCATCAGAACCGAGCACAGCGTGGACAGCTGCGCTGGATTGCCGCGCAGCGTCAGGTTCGGCGTAATCTGCGCGTCAAGCTCCATCTTTCGAAGCTCCATGGGCTCGCGGAACATCTGTGCCGTATGCGAGACGAGGTCGGAGAAATCGAGCTCCGTGTAATCGCTGGGATTCGGGATCTCCTCGGACCGCGCCAGGGTCAGCAGCTCGTTTGTAAGCGCACTCAGCCGGCCCGTCTGATCGGCGATGTTCCGGCTCCATTTGGTCTGGCCCTGGATCATCTCCATCGCTTCGGTGTTGGCGCGGATGATCGCCAGCGGGGTTTTGAGCTCATGGCCGGCGTCGGTGACAAACTGCCGCTGCCTGGACATGTTCTCCGCAACCGGCGCAAGGGCCTTTTTTGTCAGGAAGAGGACCAGCAGGAGCATCAGCCCCCAGCCCACAAGACCTGCGAGGGCCGACAGGGCAGCCACGCGCAGGACGGAGGTCCGCCGCGCCGAATTATCCAGAAAGACGTAGACCGTCTTTCCGTCCTCTGTTGTGCCGCTGGCCCATCGGAAATAATCCAGACTGCCCTTGGACTTTCCCGCTGCCAGCGCGCGCCGGCCGTATGCCGCCGCTTCCTCCTCCGAGATCGTGGAGATCCGGGAGACGTCGGTGTCGATCACGGCGCCGTCCTGCAGCTTGACCGTGAAATAGACGGCTGCGCGCCAATCGTCCTCGGTGAGCGGCTGCGACATAAAGCCTCGCCCGCCGGGTTCCTTCCGGAAGCCGGAAAACGGATCCTCTGAGGGGAAGGGGGTGTTTCCGCTCTCATCCGGCGGCGGGACCGGGCTTCCGTCGCGCCAATCCGGCCGGTTCTCGCTGCTTTCCATTCGGGTCAGCAGATTCAGCAGATCCGTCCCCTCCTGGTAGCTTGACCAGGCGTTGACCGCGTTGACCCCGCCCAGCATCAGGACCAGCAGCACCGTGACGGCGATCATGGCGGTAATGATAAATTTCTTTTTCAGTGTTCGGATCATGGCGCCGGCTCCAATACGTAACCGATGTTCCGCTTGGCCTTGATCACGACGTTTGCGCCGAGGGAACTCAGTTTTTTTCGCAGATAGGAGATATACACCCAGACAGCACCGATTTCGGTGTCCGTGTCATACCCCCAGACCTTGACCAGCAGATCTTCGGTGGAGAGATAGATTCCCTTGTTCAGCAGAAACAGCTCCATCAGCTGGAACTCGAGCTTCGGCAGCACCAGACGCTGCTCGCCGACGGATAGCGTGTAGCTTCTCCGGTCAAGCGTCAGGTTGCCGGATGTGAGCAGATCGGGGGTAAAATCATTTCCCCGCCGGAGCATCGCGCGAATCCTGGCCAGAAGCTCTCCCATTGCAAAGGGCTTTGCCAGATAGTCGTCTGCCCCGAGATCCAGCCCCTCGATGCGGTCCTCCACCTCCGATTTTGCCGTGAGCAGGAGGATCGGCGTCTTCAGCCCGGAGGCTCGCAGGCGCCGGAGGACCTCCAGTCCGCTGAGCTTCGGCATCATAATATCCAGAATGATTCCGTCGTAGTGCCCGGAGCATGCGTAGTCCAGGGCGTCCTGCCCGTCATAGACGGCGTCCACGATGAACTTGTTGTACTCCAGCACGTCCACAACGGCCTCGGAAAGGCTCTTTTCATCCTCCGCGTACAGAAGCTTCATGCGTCAGCCTCCTTCTTTCACCGGGTTTGAATTGACTCTATTATACCCGAGAAGAAAAAGCCTGTCAACGGATTTCGCCGCACCGGGACTGCCGACCTCAGGATCTGCCCGCAAAAACGGGGATGGTTCCGACAAACCATCCCCGTTCAGATTCGCTGATTACTTTTTCACGAAGGACTTGCAGTCGGTGCAGGAATCTTCCGTGGGGTTGTACTCGTGGGTGCCGACGAGAATGCGGTCGAGGGAGCAGTAGTTGTCGCTCTTGCAGTGGTGGGCGCACTGTTCCACGGTGCAGGCGATGCAGTGATTGGCGTTTTCGTTGGAGTTCATAAGATCGTTCCTTTCACAGATATGAATTTCAGGGCAGCGCATCCGTCCGGATCCGCCGCCCTGATAGTATGTGCAATCAGATGATTCTTATGTATCCGTTCCCGTCTCCGTCTGAATTTCCGTCTGGGTCTCGGAGGCCGGGATCGTCTCTTCCGTCCGTGCCGGCTCGGTTTCCTTCGCCTCCGTCTCCTCCATTGGCTGAGGCGCGACGGCCGGAAGCCGGTCAGAGCCGACAAATCTGCTGTAAACCACCTGGCGGGTCAACCGGTTGAGCCGCACCTGATAGAGGGTGTCGCCCTCCTCCCATTCGTAGCAGAGCCAATCGCCCACGGTGAAGGACGGAAGGTCAGAATTGTAATAGCGTGAGCGCTCTGTCCCGAAGCGGATACTCCGGTAGGTCGCGGTCACCTGCTCCGATTCGGACGTTCCGTCGTCATAGTGGGAATAGCCGGTCAGGGCCTCTGAGACATCTGTCGGCAGAATATCAAACTGCTCTCCGGAAAAGCGTTCCGGACGGAAGGATGAGAGCTCAGTCGTGTAGGAATAGGCCAGCGGCCGCACCGCCCGGGTAAAGCAGAACCAGGCGCCGGCCCCCAGCAGAACAAAGCCCAGCAGCGGAATCAGCAGCTGCTGCGTCGGCTGCCTGAGATTGAAGAGCGTATAGACGCCGCACAGAAGAGCAAAGGCGAGACACAGCAGACAGCCGCCCGCGAGCAGGACGTTTTTCAGCCCGATCCTCCGCAGATTCAGATGCAGATCCGGCACCGCGCGGAGCGGCCTGGCGCACAGAGCGACCAGAATGACAAGCCCGGCGATCAGCAGCAGGGGCAGCAGGATCAGCTTTATGACTTTCAGCGCTTTCAAGGACAGTTCCTCCTTCTCGCTTCAGCGGCCGCGCGGGAGGCGGCAGGGAACAGGGGCAAATCTCACTCACATGCCCTGATTCCGGGTTTCCAGCAGCTTCTGCTTGAGCTCGCCCTCGATCCGGCGCAGCTCCTGCTCCGCAGCCGCCCGCTTCTGACGGCCGTCGGTCTGGATCTGCAGGACTTCGTCCAGGGTGGTGATCAACTGCTGGTTTGTGTGCTGCAGCGTTTCGATGTCCACGATGCCGCGTTCGGCTTCCTTCGCCGTTTCCACGGTGGCGGTGTGCAGCGTTTCGGCGTTCTTCTTCAGCATCTGGTTGGTGATCTCCGTCACGGCGTGCTGGGCCTCCATGGCGTCCTTGCTGTGGCTCAGACCGAGGGCCAGCACCATTTGATTCTTCCACAGGGGGATCGTGTTGACCAGGGAGGATTGGATCTTCTCGGTCATCAGGGTGTCGTTGTTCTGGAGAAGCCGGATCTGCGGGCCCATCTGGATGGAGATCATCCGGGTCAGCTCCAGATCGTGCAGCTTGCGCTCAAAGCGCAGGCACATCTGATCGAAGTCGTTCGCCTTCTGGGCGTCCTCGGCCAGACCGGTCTGCTCCGCCTTGGCCCGCAGCTGCACCAGCGTGGTGGCGCGCTCCTGGGCCAGCTTTTCCTTGCCGGCCAGAATATACATTGTCAGCTGCTTGTAGTAGTCCAGATTCTTGTCGTACATCTGGTCGAGCACCACCACGTCCTTCATCAGCGTGCGCTGATGCTCCTCCAGCTGGTGGCTGATCTTGTCCACATTGTTGTTTGCCTTGTCATAGCGGGCGCGCAGGGTTTCGACCTTGTTTCCGGCCTTCTTGAACAGACCCAGGAAGCCCTTCTTCTCATCCGCGTCGCCGAAGCCCTTGAGCTCCACCACCAGAGAGCTGATCATATTGCCGACCTCGCCCAGATCCTTCGTGCGGACGGATTCCAGCGCCGCGTCGGAGAAATCCGCAATGTTCTTCTGCGCGCCGGCGCCGTACTCTGTGGAGAGATTGGGATTGGTGATGTCGATTTTCTGCGCGAACTCGTGAACGATCTTCTGCTCTTCTTCCGTGAGAATGCTGTAATCGGGACCTGCTTCCACAACCGGCTTTTCCTCCGCCTTGGTCAGCTCAAGCGTCGGTACCGCCTCAAAAGTCGGCACTTCCGCCGCCGGGGACTGGGTGATTGTTTCCGCGGCCTTCTGCGTCTGCGCGGGAGTTTCGAATTTCATTTCGGGAATCGGATCCATCTTGAAAAACCTCCTTATTTGCATGATCATACCGAACAAAGCTATTCTATCCCAAAAAGCCCTGCAAGTCAAGAATTGGGAAGTTGACTTCATGAAAAATATTGGATATAATAGCAATAACACATGAACCATGGAGGACCTTACCATGCTGAAGCTTGCGCCGTCGATTCTCTCTGCGGACTTTGTGAATCTGGAGCGGGACATCCGCGCCCTGGCACCCGCCGGTGCCGACTACGTCCATGTGGACGTGATGGACGGAATCTTTGTCCCCAATATCACCATCGGCATCCCCGTTACGGCGGCCATCAAGCGGGTTTCCGCGCTGCCTCTGGACGTGCACCTGATGATCGACCGGCCGATCCGCTATGTGGAGGCCTTTTGCAGGGCCGGCGCGGATCTGCTGACCCTTCATGTGGAGGCGGATACCCCGGAAAACACCCTGGCCGCGCTCAGGCAGATCAGGGACCTCGGCGTTCATCCCGCCGTCAGCGTCAAGCCGAAGACCCCCGCCGAGGCGGTTCTGCCCTTCCTGGACCTGTGCGACATGATTCTGGTGATGACGGTGGAGCCCGGCTTCGGCGGCCAGATATTCATGGCGGACATGATGCCGAAGCTCCGGACGATCCGCGAATGGATCGACCGCCGGAACCCCGGCTGCGAGCTGGAGGTGGACGGCGGCGTAAATGTGGAGACCGCAAAGCTCTGCGTCGAGGCCGGCGCGAATGTTCTGGTCGCGGGCAGCGCCTGGTTCAAAGCGGAGGATCCCGCCGCCTTCGCCGCCGCGATCAAGCGCTGAGATGGACGGGCCGCTGAACGTCCTGACCTGCGACCGCTTCCTGGCGGTCTGCGTGAAGCCCTCCGGCGTCCTCTCGGAGGCCGGCCGCCCCGGCAGTCTGCCGGACCTGCTTGGCGCCTTTCTGCGTGCGCGCGGCGAGCAGCCGGAGGTCTGGGTTGTCCATCGTCTGGACCGGGACGCGGGCGGCCTGACCGTCCTTGCCCGCACGCCCAGGGCTGCGGCAAAGCTGACCGCGGCAATCGCCGAAGGCGCCCTCGAAAAGGAATATCTCGCTGTTCTCCGGGGAAAACCGGAACAGCCCGAGGCCTGGCTGGAGGACCTGCTCTTCCACGACAGCCGCGTCAACAAAACCTTCGTCGTCCGGCGTCCCCGGGCCGGGGTCCGATCCGCGAAGCTCTTCTACCGCGTGCTTGGTCAGGCCGAAACGGACGGCGGCCCCCTGACGCTGGTGCAGATCCGCCTGATTACAGGCCGGACGCACCAGATCCGCGCCCAGTTCTCCGCCCGCGGCCTGCCGCTGTACGGAGACGCCCGCTACGGCGGGGGGAGCGGCCGGCTCGCGCTCTGGTCCTGCTGTCTGTCCTTCCCGCACCCGAAAACCGGGTATCGCGTGAAATACTGCCAGGCCCCGCCCGACTGCGCGCCGTGGGACCTGTTCCGTTCCGTGCTGCCTGCGAAGCTTTCACCGCTTTCCCCCGGCACGGAGTCGACCGATCAATGATTCAAGAGAATTTAGGAGGCTGCCATGAAAGAGATTTACAGAGCCATTGCCGGCCTTACGGCCTATGCCGAACGCCAGGGCCTGATCACCCCGGACGACCGGCTTTTCTGCCGCAACGCCCTGCTTGAGCGCCTGCATCTGGACGGATTTGAGGAGCCGGACGCGGTGCCCGACCTGCCCGTCCACGAGCTTTTGAAGACGCTGACCGATTACGCGGTCAAATCCGGCCTGTGCGGCGACGAGGTCGTCTTCCGCGATCTCTTCGATTCCGGCCTGATGAGCTGCCTGACGCCGCGGCCCTCTGAGGTTCGCCGGGCTTTCCGCGAGAAGTACGCCCAGAGTCCCAGGACCGCCACAGACTGGTACTACGCCATGAGCAAGGCCACGAACTATATCCGCTGGGACCGGATCGAGAAGAACCTGGTCTGGCAGGCGCCCACCGAATACGGCGACCTCGACATCACGGTCAACCTCTCCAAGCCGGAGAAGGCCACCACCACCGGCGCCGCCTTCAAGGCCGCGCAGCAGGCCGGCCCGGCTTATCCGAAGTGCCTGCTCTGCGTGGAGAACGAGGGCTATGCCGGACGGTTCAACCATCCTGCCCGGCAGAACCACCGGATTATCCCGATGGAGCTGGACGGGGAGCAGTGGTATCTCCAGTATTCGCCCTACGTCTACTACAACGAGCACTGCATCGCCTTCTCCGGGCAGCACACCCCGATGGTCATCGACGAGCACGCCTTCCGGCAGCTGCTGGATTTCGTGACGATCTTCCCCCACTACTTCATGGGCTCCAACGCGGATCTGCCCATTGTCGGCGGCTCCATCTTCACCCATGCCCATTTCCAGGGCGGCGGCTACACCTTTGCCATGGCGAAGGCTCCGATTGAAATCCCGCTGACCTTTGCGGGGTATGAGAACGTCAGGGCCGGCATCGTCAAATGGCCCATGAGCGTCATCCGGATCCAGGGGCCCGACAAGGACGAGCTGGCCCGGCTTGCGGCCAAAATCCTGCGCCTGTGGCGCGGCTATACCGATGAAGCGGCCAATATCTTTGCCGAGACTGAGGGGACGCCCCACAGCACCATCACCCCAATCGCCCGCCGCCGCGGCACGGACTACGAGATGGACCTGGTCCTGCGCAACAACATCACCACCGAAGATCTGCCCCTCGGCGTCTATCACCCCCATCCCGAGCTCCATCACATCAAAAAGGAGAACATCGGCCTGATCGAGGTCATGGGCCTGGCGGTCCTGCCGCCCCGGCTGAAGCCGGAGCTGGCCCGCGTCCGGGAGCTGCTGCTCTCCGGGGGCGACCTCTACGCCGATCCGCTGACCGAAAAACACGCGGACTGGGCGGAAGAACTCAAAACCCGCTACACCTTCACGGAAGAAAACGCCGAGGAAATCATTCGCACAG
>CAMOLY010000057.1 GCA_946619065.1 uncultured Clostridia bacterium
AGAAGATGATCAAGCAGTTCACCGGCCCCGGCGCTTCGAAGAAGATGAAGAAGCTTCAGCGCAGAGGCGGGTTCCCGGGAATTCCCGGACTATAAACACAAACAAATACTTTTTGGAGGAAAAAACAATGGTTAAAATCAGACTCAGAAGAATGGGCGGCAAGAAGGACGCTTACTACCGCATCGTGGTCGCCGACTCCCGCATGCCCCGTGACGGCCGCTGCGTGGAAGAGATCGGTTCCTACGATCCGACCGCGAATCCTGCGATGATCAAGGTGGACGCCGAGAAGGCGCAGACCTGGATCAAGAACGGCGCTCAGCCCACCGATACGGTCAGAGGACTGCTGAAGAAGGCCGGCGTTCTGTAAGCGCAAGGAGCAGCGAATGAAGGAACTTTTGCTCTACATGGCACAGAATCTCGTGGAGCATCCCGACCGCGTCACCGTCGAGGAGTTCGAGGGAGACCCGATTGTCCTGGAACTTCGTGTGGATCCGGAAGACATGGGCAAAGTGATCGGGCGAAGCGGTCGAATCGCCAGGGAGATTCGAGCCATCATGAAGGCCGTTGCGCAGCGCAGGGGCATCCGTGTCAGCGTAGAGATTGTGGACTGACCCGGGAGCCGTTATCCGTCAAAAAACAAAACCGCTTTCTCAAAAGCGCCGCCTCGATTCAGCTTTCATCGCTGTTTTGAGGCGGCGCTTTTCACGTCAAAAAACCGGCAGAGCCGCAAAACAGGACTTGATATTTCGGGGAAAGCTGATATAATTCTAATGACATTTAATAAGAGGAGGCATATCCCAAATGAAACGACTGATTGCTCTTCTGCTTGTCGCGATCCTTCTCCTCTCCGTGCTGCCCGTTGTCTCCGCCGCGAAGAAAACGGACGAACCGGAGGATATCTGGGAAACGATCAAGCAGATTGAGAAAGAGGCGGCTTCCACCGCCGCGAAGAATAACGATAACGCGCTGGCCAAAGCCTACACCGGCCGTGTGGACCAGATTATCGCTGCCGTGGAAGCGTCGGACAGCTATGTGTCCGGCTCACTTCTCCGCAAAGGCGACAATGTCTTCTGGCAGACGAAGGACGGCGTGACCAACGGCTATTCCCCGTCCCTGCGTGCGAAGATCCAAAGCAGCCACATCCAAGGCGCGGACCCGAAAGCGTTCAGCAAAACCGAGACGTTTTCCTATGCGGATAAGGGCGACCATCCCGGCAGCCTGAACGTCGCGGTCTTCCAGCCCTTCTACGGACACGATACGAATTTCGGAACCGACTATCCCGACCAGGGCAAGAGCATCGCCGCTGCCACCGGCGGCACCTGCTCAGTCTACAAAGCGAATGACGCGACGATCGACCGCATTGCCAATGCGGTCCAGAACTGCGGCGTTGTGCTGATTGACTCCCACGGCACGACCGACGCCGGTGAGAATGTCGAGGATGCGGTCACCTCCTATATCTGCCTTACGATCGGCACGGGCATCACCAGCAATGACTATGCCCCCGACTATGACAAGATGTGCTATCACGCCTATTACGGCGGCGATTCTGAAGATGATTACGGCAACACTGTCTCGCACTACATCGTTGACGGAACCGCGATCGCGAACCACATGAGCGGCAATTCCTCCAATGGCCTGTTCTGGAACGGCGCCTGCCTCGGCATGGCGGCGGACGGCTTCGGCACCTCGCTGCGCAGCAAGGGCGTGGAGGTCGTTTACGGCTATTCCCGCTCCGTCACCTTCGCGGGTGACCTGGAATACCAGGATGCGTTCTTTACCAAGATCAAGCTGGGCAAGTATGTCAAGGACGCCTTCGCCTACATGAAGAACAAGGTCGGTGTCTATGATCCCTACGGTCACTACATTTCCGATTATCCCGCCTACCCGATCATTGTCTCCGATGAGGATTCCTACCCTGGCAATGGCAAAGTGGATGCCGAACAGACGGTCAAATCCACCTGGAGACACTGGATCAAGCCGTCGGTGACCAAGAGTCCCTCCTCCGTCACAGTGGAAGACGGCAAAACCGTGAATCTTTCCGTGACTGCCACCGGCTCGGATCTGCAATACCAGTGGCAGAAGTCCACGGACGGCGGCAAGACCTGGGCCAACTGCACCGCCAACAGCAGCGATAAGAGCCTCTTCTATTTCTTCGCCAGCACCAGCTTCAACGGCTGGTATTACCGCTGCAGAGTCTCAAATTCGCTGGGCACGGTTTATTCCTCCGCCGCGAAGCTGACGGTGACCGGCGCAGGCAAGCCTGTCATCAGCAAGCAGCCTGAATCAATTTCGGTCGCGTCCGGAAAGACTGCGACCTTCTCGGTGAAGGCTGCCGGCACGAATCTGAAGTATCAGTGGCAGAAGTCCACGGACGGCGGCAAGACCTGGGCCAACTGCACGTCTGCGAACTCGAACAAGGCGACATTCTATTTCTTCGCCGACACCGCCTTCAACGGCTGGCGTTATCGCTGCAAAGTCTCCAACGGTTCCGGCTCGGTGACTTCCTCCGCCGCGAAGCTGACGGTGACCGCGGGTAAACCGACGATTACCTCCTCTCCCAGCTCGATCACCGTCACGGAAGGCAGGACCGCCTCCTTCACGGTCGCGGCCACCGGCTCGAATCTGAAGTATCAGTGGCAGAAGTCCGTGGACGGCGGCAATACTTGGACTAACTGCACCTCCTCCAGCAGCACCGGCAAGTGCTTCTACTTCTTTGCCGACATGGCCTTTAACGGCTGGCGTTACCGCTGCAAGGTGTACAACAGTGCGGGTGCCGTTTACTCGTCTGCCGCAAAGCTGACCGTAAACCTTGCGGTTCCCACGATTGCCGGGCAGCCGGGCTCCGTCTCCGTCAAGGCCGGCGCCACCGCCAGCTTCGCGGTGACTGCGAACGGTTCTCAGCTGCACTATCAGTGGCAGAAGTCGAAGGACGGCGGCAAGACCTGGTCCAACTGCACCTCCACCGGCGCCACTTCCGCAAAGTTCAGCTTCAAGGCCAGCAAGGACTACAGCGGCTGGTATTATCGCTGCAAGGTGTATAACAGTGCCGGTCTGGTCTATACCAGCGCGGCAAAGCTCACCGTCAGCTGATTTTTCCCAAACGGGGCTGTTGCAAAATGCATAATCTTCAAAGATTATGCAGGCTCCCGGCAGGGGAAGTGTGAAGGGGGCGGTCTTGGAGCCCCCTTCACGTTCAATCACCCGCCCGCAGGCGATGGTTTTTGCCGGAATCGGCAAAAACCACAGGGCTCGTTGCAAAATGATTCATTTTGCAACGAGCCCGTTTCAAATTCTGCCGGCGGTCCTTGCAAAATCCGGACAGATGCGCTATAATTCGTATCAGATCGAAATTCTTTCATCCCGGGAGGGCGGCCCATGAAGAAAAAATATCTCGAAACCGGCAAAATTGTCTCGGTCCACGGCGTGCGCGGCGCGGTCAAGGTCCTGCCCTGGGCGGATGGGCCGGAGTTTCTCCTGGCTTTCGACACCTTTTATCTGCCCGGCGAGCGGGCGGTTGCCGTGGAGAAGGCCTCGGTGCAGGGCACCTGCGTCCTGCTGAAGCTCCGGGGCGTCGACACCGTGGAGGAAGCCCAGAAGCTCCGCAATCAGATCCTGTCCATCCGCCGCGACGACCCGCACATCCCTGCCGGGACGGTCTTTCAGGCGGATCTGATCGGTCTGCCGGTCCGCTCGGATGGCCGCGAGATCGGCCGGCTGGCGGAGATCCTGACAATGCCTGCCTCGGACGTTTGGGTGGTCCGGGGAGAGAAGGAATATATGATCCCCTGTGTGCCGGCGTTTGTTCCCCATCTGGATCCGGAGGTCGGCTTCCTGGAGGTCCGTCTGATCGAAGGGATGGCGCGCGATGCGGATTGACATTCTGACCCTGTTTCCCGACACGGTGGGAGACGTCCTCTCCGAGTCGATCCTCGGCCGCGCCCAGGAGCGGGGCTTCATCACGATCCGTACCCACCAGATCCGGGACTATACCACCAACCGGCAGAACCAGGTGGACGATTACCCCTACGGCGGCGGCCGGGGCGCGATTTTGCAGGCGGACCCGCTCTACCGCTGCTGGGCCCACGTCTGTGATGAGACAGGCGTCCGTCCGCATACCATTTATATGTCCCCCTGCGGCCGGACCTTCAACCAGACGGAGGCGCGCAGGCTCGCGGCGGATTACCGGAATCTGATCCTGGTCTGCGGCCACTACGAGGGCGTGGACGAGCGCTTTCTGGAGGAATGCGTGGACGAGGAGCTCTCCATCGGCGACTTTGTCCTGACCGGCGGCGAGATCCCGGCGATGGCGGTGGCGGATGCGGTCTGCCGTCTGCTGCCCGGAGTCCTGTCCGACGCGGAATGCTTTACCGACGAGAGCCACTGGAACGGCCTTCTGGAATATCCGCAGTACACCCGCCCGGCGCTCTGGCACGACCGCCCGGTCCCGGAGATCCTGCGCTCGGGCGACCACGAAAAGGTCGCGCGCTGGCGGCGCAAGCAGTCGATCCTGCGCACCATGCGCCGCAGGCCGGACCTGTTTTCGCGGCTGCGTCTGCCGGATCATTCCAGGGCGGAGAAAAAATTCATCCGGGAATTGGAGGAGGAAGACGATGAGTTCCGAGTTCGATACGCTGAAAACCTGGGTCGATGAGGCCCGCAGGATCGTCTTTTTCGGCGGCGCCGGGGTCTCCACGGAGAGCGGCATCCCGGATTTCCGCAGCGTGGACGGCCTGTACAATCAGAAATACAAATACCCGCCCGAGGAGATCATCTCCGCCCACTTCTTCCGGGAAAACCCGGAGGAGTTCTTCGCGTTCTACAAGGCGAAGATGCTGCCCCTGGGCTTTGAGCCGAACGTCACGCATAAGGTCCTGGCCAGATGGGAACAGGAGGGGAAGCTCTCCGCCGTCGTGACCCAGAACATCGACGGCCTGCACCAGAAGGCCGGCAGCAAGCGGGTCTACGAGCTGCACGGCTCTGTCCTGCGCAACCACTGCATGCGGTGCGGCAAAGCCTGGTCGGCGGAGTTTGTCAAGCAGTCGAAGGGCGTTCCCCGCTGCGACTGCGGCGGCATCGTCAAGCCGGACGTGGTCCTCTATGAGGAATCCCTGGATTCCGACGTCATGTACCGCGCGGCAAAGGCAATCTCCCAGGCGGACCTGCTGATCGTGGGCGGCACCTCGCTCACGGTCTATCCGGCAGCCGGCATGATCGGCTATTACCGCGGCAGCCGCCTGGTCCTGATCAACCGCGACCGCACGCCCTACGACGGGGAAGCAAATCTGGTCCTTCACGACAGCCTCGGGAACGTCTTCTCCCGTCTGTGACCCGCCGGCGCCACCGGGCGGGGCTGATCCACAGGGGAGAAAACAGAATATTAATTCAGAATATACATAATTTCTATTGGTTTACACACCCTCCCCGGGTGGCTTCTGCCGGTTTCGGCGCGGAAAAGGCAGCCCAAAGGCGAAAGGAACTGTGAAGTTTCATGGTTTTTTCAGAATTTGGGAAAAAAGTGTTATTTTTCAATTGCAAAACTGAAAATAGTATGCTATGATAGGGCAGGATGGTTCGGGAGGACGGTCGTCTTTTGGCGTCCCCTCCGAGCGCGCTGACCGCGCAATCCGGCCCTCCGCAGGCCGCTGCCTGCCGCTGCGCCTTCTGCGCGCGGAAAAACGATATTCTCGGCGATCTCCGCCGAAAATATAAAAATTTTTAGGAGGAAAGATTCATGATCAATCTCAAGAAGCTGCTTGCTCTGCTTCTGGTTGTCGCGATGGTTGCCGCCCTCTTTGTTGGCTGCAAGAAGACCGACAACAAGGAAGAGACGAACGGCACCAAGGCTCCGACCGCTGCTCCCACGCAGGGTCAGACCAATGCTCCCACCGAAGCTCCCACTGAAGAGCCCACTGAGCCTGCGGTTCCCACCGAGTATCAGGGCTATATCAGCGAGCTGGATGGCGGCAACTACGCCGCCGGCGACGACGAGGAAATCTACGAAGCCAACCTCGGCAAGTTCGCTGAGCTGGCCGCTGCCGCCAACGCGGCTGTCGAGCCCGACGACCGCTTTGTCCTCTTCGCACAGGCTGAGGCTGAGCTGCTGGACGCTGCCGTTATGGCTCCGTATTCCACGCAGGGCGGCGCCTTCACCCTGTCCCGCATCGCTCCCCGCACGGTTCCCTATGTCCAGTGGGGCAACGACGACGACCGCATTGGCCGTATGGTTATCTCCGCTGACACCTTCCTGACCAAGGAAGAGCGCGAAGAGCTGCTCGCCCAGTGGGCTGACGCTCTGGCTGGCAACGGCACCTACGATCCCGCTGCTTACCTGACCGGCAAGGGCCACACCCTGAGAACCGACTACACCACCACCTTCTCCACCGCTCCCGTTACCATCGACTGGCTGAACACCTCTTCCCAGTCCGACACTGAGATCACTGTCAACTGTGTTGACGGCCTGGTCGAGTACGACAACCTGGGCAACATGCAGCCTCGTCTGGCTGAGAGCTGGGACGTCTCCGAAGACGGCCTGACCTACACCTTCCATCTGCGTGATGCCAACTGGTACACCTCCGAAGGCGCTGTCTATGCTCCTGTCACCGCTGGTGACTTTGTTGCCGGCTTCCATCACATGATGGACGTCCAGGCTGGTCTGGAATACCTGGTCTGCCAGGGCGGCGCCAACATCGTTGGCACCGACGAGTACCTCGCTGGCGGCAGCTTTGACGACGTTGGCTACAAGGCCATCGACGACAAGACCCTCGAGGTCACCCTGACCCAGCCCACCTCCTACTTCCTGACCATGCTCACCTACTCCTGCTTCCTGCCGATCTGCGACTCCTTCTATCAGTCCCGCGGCGGCGTCTACGGCATTGACGAGTACACCGCAGCTTCCGCTGATACCAACACCTACACCTTCGGCAAGGCTGACGATCCCGCTTCCCAGGTCTACTGCGGTCCGTTCCTGCTGCAGAAGCTGCAGAAGGATTCCGAGATCTACATCGTCAAGAACCCTGAGTACTACGGCGCTGACACCATCACCATGAACTCCATCAAGTGGGTCTACGACGCTGGCGAAGATCCCGTTGCCACCTACAACGACACTGTTGAAGGCGTGTACGCCGGCATCGGCCTGTCTGAATCCACCGGCACCATGGCCATGGCCAAGGAAGACGGCAACTTCGACAAGTACGCCTACATCTCCGACACCACCTCCACCACCTACT
>CAMOLY010000058.1 GCA_946619065.1 uncultured Clostridia bacterium
GTGATGGTCTTAAAGGTGGAGCCGGGCTCGTATCCGTCCGAGACGCAGCGGTTTCGCCACATCTTCAGGCGGTCGGCGGCCACGGTTGCGTTATATTTGTCCAGCAGCGCCTGATACGCCTCGCTGCCCTCCTCGACCTCGTCCATCTGCTGGCTGATTTCATCGAGGACCTCAAGATCGTGCAGATCGGTGATCTCCAGATAGTTGTTGGGGTCGTAGCTGCCCTCGATCGCCATGCCGATGATCTCGCCGGTGTTGACGTCCATCATAATGGCAAAGGCGCCGTTGAGAACGCTGTACTTTTCGATTGCGGCCTCCAGATTTTTTTCCAGCACACGCTGCACCTGGGCGTCGATGGTCAGAACCAGGGAGCTGCCGTTCTGGGCCTCATAGAGCTTCTCGTAGGAGTCCGGAATGTCGGTCTCATAGTTGCCCTTCGTCGTGATGATCGCGCCGGGCGTGCCCTGCAGCAGTTTGTCATAATAGGCCTCGAGCCCGTCGGCGCCCTTGTTTTCCGCATTGGTAAAGCCCACGACCTGGGCGGCGGTCGCCGGGGTCGCGTAATGCCGCTTGGAGTCCGGCTCCAGATGGATGCCGGTCAACTTGTTCTCGTTGATAAAGGCGCGGACCTGTTCGGCCACGTCCCACTCCTGCTTGGCGGCGATCACCTCATAGCGCCGGTTGACCTTCTCCGCTTTTTCGCGGATCCGCTCCGGGTCCATGTTCAGGATCCTGCCGAGCTCGGTCGCGATCATGTTCACGTCCTCGTCGGCGTGCTGGATTTCCAGCGGGTCGAGGAAGATTGTTTCGACCGTAGAGGACGAGGCGATGGTCTTCATATTCCGGTCATAGATCGATCCGCGGTCGGCCGGCACGAGGGTCGTGCGAGTCTGATTGCCGATGGCCTTTGACTCGTTGACGTCGTGCTTGCTGATCATCAGCGTGAAGAGCTGACAGAACAGCGGAACGAAGAGAATCACGCCAAAGAGGAGCATCACGATCACTGTGCGGACCATCACGCCTGCGTTCGCTTTTTTCCGGTCGTAAGAAGGCCGGGCGCTGGGCCTGACAATCTGAATCTTCGGTTTTTTGGCCAAGGAAAGACCTCCCATCCCGGCCCCTTCGGGCAGCATAAACTGAAATACGGGGAAATCCGACGGAAAGCCGCCGTCTGCGCGGCCCCTTCAATCGGTAAAAAGGGGCGGCACCGGGTGTCGCCCCTTTCAGGTGTATGGATTTTTCAGCGGAAGTATTCCAAAATACCCTCAAAGCTGTTTGCCACCGCGTCGAAGGCCTTCCGGAAGAAGCCGCGTTCGTCCACCTTCAGCACCTCCGCCTTGTCGGCGCCGGCGACGTTCACATAGACGGTCTGCTTGACAGAGGGCAGGCTCATCCCCAGCTCCTTCGCTTTGATCTCGATCTGGTCGAGATCGATTTTGCTCTCATAGGCGGAGCGGAGCTTCGTGTTCTCAGACTGCGCGGCGGTGAGCTCCTTGCGCAGATCTCCGGCGCGGTTCGTGGCTTCGTAGAGCTGGACATAGCCATAGATGACCATTGCCAGCAAAAAGACGACGACGCCCAATCCGATTGCCGCAAAGGGGGCGATGGTCAGCTTGGCCTTCGGCGCTTTCTGCTTTTTGGGAGCTGCCTTTTCCTCCGGCAGGGCGGCAGGAATCGGCTGTACGGCGGCGCTGCCGCGATACTGCGTCGAATATACCTGATAGGCGACCGAGCCTTCGGTCTCCGGTAATTTGTTCGTTGCCATCTTGGATACTCCTCAAGAATGATTCTTGTTCAAGCCTATAATTTTTCCGCGACCCGCAGCTTTGCGCTTCTGGCGCGGGGGTTCTGCTCCAGCTCCTCCTCGGATGCGAGGATCGGCTTGTGGGTGACGAGCCGGATCTGCGGCTTTTTTCCGCACACACAGACGGGGAATTCCGGGGGACAGGTGCAGCCCTTTGCCGCCTGCGCCATTGCAGCCTTGACAATGCGGTCTTCCAGAGAGTGGAAGGTGATCACGGCGAGCCTTCCGCCCGGCCGGAGTCTTCCCGGGGCTGCCTGCATCATCCGGTCCACTGCGCTGAGCTCGTCGTTGACCGCGATGCGAATCGCCTGAAAGCTGCGCTTGGCCGGATGCTGCTTTTCCCGCAGGGCCTTGGCCGGCATCCCGGAACGGATGACGTCCACCAGCTCCAGGGTTGTTTCGATGGGCTGTTCCGCCCGCCGGCGGACGATGGCTGCGGCGATCTGCGGGGCGAAGCGCTCCTCGCCGTAGGCGTACAGGATGCGCCGGAGCTCGTCCTGCGGCCAATTGTTGACGATCTCGCGGGCGGTCACCCGGTCGCCCGGATCCATCCGCATGTCCAGCGGGGCGTCGGCCATATAGGAGAAGCCGCGGCCGGCCTCGTCGAGCTGGGGGGAGGAGACGCCGAGATCGAAGAGCATTCCGTCCACGGCCGGGATCTGCAGCCGGTCGAGAATGCCGTCAAGATCGGAAAAGTTGCCGTGGATCAGGGCAACGTGTTCATACCAGGGGGCCAGCCGGTCCTTCGCGGCCTCCAGCGCCATGGGATCCCGGTCCACACAGATCAGGCGGCCGGTTGTCAGACGGCGGACAATCTCGCGGGAATGTCCCGCGCCGCCGAGCGTCCCGTCCAGATAGATGCCGTCCGGCCGGATGTTCAGACCGTCCACCGCTTCCTGCAGCAGAACGGATACGTGATGAAACTCCGTCAAAACCCAAGCTCCTCCAGTGCGGCGGCCAGAGACCCGGGTTCGGACAGGAAGGCGGCCTCCTTGGCGGCATAGTCTTCGGCGTTCCAGATTTCGGCGTGGTCGCCCTCGCCCAGGAAGGTCACGTTTTCCTTCAGATTCGCGTAGTCCCGCAGGATCGGGGGCACCACAAACCGTCCCTGCTTGTCCGGCTCACACCGGGCGGCATTCGCGAGAATGTAGCGCATGTGGGGGGTTTTGGACATGCCGACGGAGTTGAAGCGGTCGGTGACCTCCGCCCATTTCGCGGCGGGATAGACGAACAGACAGTTTTCCAGACCGATCATGATGTAGAATACGTCGCCCAGCTCCTCCCGGAGCTTTGCGGGCACAAACAGACGGCCTTTTGCGTCCACATTGTGCGTGTATTTTCCGATCATGCAGTTCATCTCCTCCCCGGGATGGGATTCTGTGGGAATCTAATCCATTTTCATCCACTTTGCTCCATTATACATGGTCTGTTACGAAATTGCAATCTTTTTTGAAAGGTTTTTGAAAAAAATTCCCGACCCGGCAGGATGCCGGCCTGCAATTTGCAGACCGGCATCCTGCCGGGTCGGAATGTTTTCAGTTATAGTTATTCTGTTGGGCAGACTATTTGAGCCGGATGGTTTTCAGCAGCAGCGCGGCCTCCTCCAGTACCTCCACGGCCAGCAGAGCCGGATCGCCGCCGGTGGGATCGAGGATCATTTCGTGCCCGCAGCCGTCAAAGGCGGTGTACTGCCGGTCGAGCATCGCGGAGACCGCCGGCGTCAGCGGTTCGGCCAGCTTTTCCGCAAAGCGCGCCTTCACGGTCTTTTTCGGCGCCTTGCAGAGCACCCGCAGGCAGTGGGGCGGCAGCAGCTCCACCAGCTCCGGCTCGGTCACCAGATAGATCAGATAATCGTCTGTCAGCTGGGCGTCCTCCAGCATGCACAGAAACCGCGCCTTTGCCTCGGTCTCATCCTTCGCGAATTCCAGATACGCTCTGCCGACGTAGACGGTGGCGTGAACCTTGTCGCAGATGGCTCTTGCCAGATCCGATTTTCCGCAGCACCGTCCGCCGAGAATCGCAATGACCATGTTCGCTTCCTCCGTTCAGTCGGATTTGCTCCGGTAAGCCCGGATTACTTCCTCTGTCTCTGTTCGGACGGCATCCCGCAGCGCGCGCAGAACCGGGGAAAACGCGGCCTTGTCCGCGCCGTAGGTCAGATTCAGAGAAAACTCCTGCTCCTCCCAGGTGGAGAGGTCGGATTCGTTGTGCTGGATGACGGCCTCCAGATTGTCCAGCGCCTTGAAGATCCTCGCCTCCGTGGTCACCCGCTCCGCCATTTCGCGGTAGAGCGCGTCCATCTCGGCGCGGAAGGGCTCCGGCAGGGAGGCGACCCAGGCCCGCAGCCTCGCTTCCTCAACGGCCTCGTCCTCCGCCGTCTTGCGGAAGGAGGGGATGTCTCCGGTGAAGGCCTCGCCCAGATCGTGGATCAGGCACATCCGGATGACCCTGTCCATGTCGGCCTCTGGGAAATCGTCCTTCAGCCAGTAGGCGAGCAGAGCCAGCCGCCAGCTGTGCTCCGCCACCGATTCCGGCCGCCCCTTCGAGGTGCAGCAGTGCCGGGTCGTGTCCTTGAGCCGTTCCGCCAGATGCAGGGCGGGAATCAGTTCCGCCGGCCTCATGACGGTTCCCCGCTTTCCGAGGCGTAAAGCCCCAGCAGCTGCAGCAGGATCTCCACGTTCTTTTCCATCGACTGCACCGGCACGTATTCAAATCTGCCGTGGGCGTTTTCATAGCCTGCGGAGAGATTGGGGCAGGGCAGACCGCGGAAGCTCAGCGCGGCCCCGTCGGTGCCGCCGCGGAAGGGCTCGGAGCGGGGCTCCAGCCCGGCTGCGCGGATGGCCGCCTGCAGCTTTTCCACCAGGAAGGGGCTGCCGCGCAGCACGTCTCCCATATTGCGGTACTGCTGGGTGATCGACACCTGCACCCGGTCCGCCCCGTACTGCTCGTTGAGCGCGGCGGCGCAGCGGCGCAGGAAATCCTCCCGCGTCTCAAAGACGCCGCGGTCAAAATCCCGGATGATCAGGCGGATCTCCGCGTGCTCGCAGTCGGAGACCACGGAGATGACATGGAAGAAGCCCTCCGTGCCGTCTGTGTACTGGGGCCGCTGGCGCTTCGGCAGCATTGCCAGAAACTCCGCCGCCAGGTCGGAGGCGTTCACCATGATCCCCTTGGCTGTCCCGGTGTGGACGCTTCTGCCGGTGATGGAGACCGCGGCAAGGGAAGCGTGGAAGGTCTGATCCTGATACCAGCCCAGATGGTCGCCGTCCAGGGTATAGGCATAGCGCGCGCCGAAGCGCTCCAGATCCAGATCCCGGGCCAGCCCGCCGACCTCTTCATCCGGCGTAAAGGCCAGACAGAGGGTGGAATGCACAAATTCCGGGTGCGTGACGAGATACTCTGCCAGGGTCATGATGGCTGCGATCGAGGCCTTGTCGTCTCCGCCCAGCAGCGTCGTGCCGTCGGTCAGAACCAGATCCTGACCCACATACTGGGCCAGATTCGGGTAGTCTGCCGCGTGCATCACGATGCCCTTTTCCCGGTTGAGCACGATGTCGCCGCCCGGATAGCCCCGCAGAACCCAGGGTCTGACGTTCTCCCCGCAGACGTCCGGCGCGGTGTCCAGATGGGCGATCAGGCCGATGGGGAAATCCGCTCCGTCCGTGCGGTTGGCGGGCAGCCTCGCATAGAGGATGCAGGTCGGCTCGTCGAGGCTTGCCTCAATGCCCAGCTGCAGCAGCTCGTCGCGAAGCATTCTTGCCAGATCCCGCTGGCAGTCGGTGGTCGGAAAGGTATCCGAAAGGCGGGACTGGGTCGTGACCGCCGCGTAGCGCAGCAGGCGCTCCTCGGTTTTCTGTCTGAAATCCATGGCTTGCTCCATTCTCCGTTTATTCAGGAATTCAGCTTTTGCATGTGGGCCGAGGCCGTGCGGGCCATCAGCCGTTTGGTGCCCTTCTCGTCGAAGGCAATCTCCAGCAGGGCGTCGTTGCCCATCTTGATCACGGACAGGACCATCCCCTTGCCGAAGGCGGCGTGGCGCACGCTGTCTCCCGCCCGGTAGTCCGGAATCTCCTGTTTTGGCGCGGTGGCTATCGTTGCCTGGGGGAAGACGGTCTGCCGCCGTGGGGGCTGAGCCGGCATCCGGGCGAAGGGCTGCCTGGGCGCCGGGCTTTCCGCCGGCCGGTCCAGGCATTCGGGGGGGATCTCCTCCACAAAGCGGGAGAGCTTGTTCGCGCTTGTCCGGCCGTAGAGCATCCGCTGGGCCGCATGGGTGATGGTCAGACTCTTTTTCGCCCGGGTGATGGCCACATAGCAGAGCCGGCGCTCCTCCTCCATCTCCGCCTCGTCGCCGATGGAGCGCAGACTCGGGAAGAGCCCTTCCTCCGCGCCGACCAGGAAGACGTGCGGGAACTCCAATCCCTTTGCCGCGTGCATCGTCATCAGCACCACCGCGTCGGCGGAGGCGTCGTACTGCTCAATATCGGTGTAGAGGGCAATCTCCTCCAGAAATCCGTTCAGGCTGGCGTCGGCAGGGTGGTTTTCCTCGTAGCCCACGAAGGAGGAGCGAAGCTCACGGACGTTCTCAAGCCGGGTCCGGCTCTCCACGTCGCCCTTGGCCTCCAGCAGCGCGGCGTACCCGGTTTTTTCCACCACCGCGTCGTAAAACTCCGGCAGGGAGCGGCCGTCCAGAAGCGCTGCGCAGTCTTCGATCATCGTGCAGAAGGCGCCGAGCTTTGCCGCGGCCTTTTCCAGGGCGGGATAATGCTGTGCGTCCCGCAGGACGGTGTAGAGCGGCAGATTCGCGCTGAGGGCCAGACGCTGGGCGGTTTCCAGTGTTTTCGCGCCGATCCCCCGCGGGGGATTGTTGACGATCCGCAGCAGACGCAGATCGTCCGAGCGGTTGTTGATCACGCACAGATAGGCCAGCATGTCCTTGATCTCGGCGCGGTCAAAGAAGCGCGTTCCGCCGAAGATGCGGTAGGGGATGCTGTTGAATTTGAACGCACGTTCAATGGCGTTGGACTGGGCGTTTGTCCGGTAGAGCACGGCAAAATCCCCGTAGCGGGCGGTGGGCTTCATCGCAAAGATCCGGCCCGCCACATAGTTTGCCTCGTCGTTCTCGTTCATCGCCCGCTTGATATGTACGCCGCAGCCGGGCTCATTCCGGGTCCAGAGCTTCTTGCCCTTGCGCCCGCGGTTGTGGGCGATCACGGCGTTTGCCGCGTTCAGAATCGCCTGCGTCGAGCGGTAGTTCTGCTCCAGGCGGATCAGCTTCGCGTGCTCGTACTGGTTTTCAAAGTTCAGGATGTTCTCGATCGTCGCGCCGCGGAAGCGGTAGATGCTCTGGTCGTCGTCCCCGACGACGCAGAGATTCCGGTACCCGCCCGCAAGCAGGGAGGTCAGCAGATACTGCAGAT
>CAMOLY010000059.1 GCA_946619065.1 uncultured Clostridia bacterium
CGATTATATAACACAATACGAAGGAACGCAAGGTATAATACCGGAGAATCTCGGAAAATACGGGAGAATCCCGGAAAATCCCCGGAAAAATCAAAGCGGAATCGCAGTTGTATTTCCCACGGATTTCTGATATAATCTTACAATAGAATGCAAAGAGCAGGGGGGCGGGAAAATGGAAGCGCTGCGCCGTGCCAGGCAGGAGATTGACCGCATCGACGCGGAGCTGGCCCGCCTGTATACCGAGCGAATGGCGGCCGCGCGGGAAATCGCGGCCTGCAAGCAGGAGGCCGGTCTGCCGATTTTCGATCCCGCCCGGGAGCGGGAGGTTTTGTCCGCCGCCGCGTCCCGCATCGCAGACCCGACGCTTCGCCCGGGCTATCTGGCCCTGCTGCGCCAGCTGATGGACCAGTCGAAGCTCCTCCAGCGCGCCGAGCTGCTGAAATCCGAGACCGTGCTGCCGGTCCTTCTGCCGGGCGGCGCTTATCCGGTCCTGGTTGCGGACGGTCTGCTCGCGCGGGCGAAGGAACACCTGGATCTGGACAGAAACGTCTTCATCGTCACCGACAGCGGCGTTCCCGCCCGCTATGCCCGGACGCTGGCCGCCCAGTGCAGACGCGCGGAGCTCGTGACCGTCCCCGCCGGAGAGGCGAGCAAGTCCCTGCGGCAGTTTGAGTCGATCCTGACCGGCCTGCAGCAGGGCGGCTGGAAGCGCGGCGACTGCGTCGCGGCGGTCGGCGGCGGCATGGTGGGGGATCTTGCCGGCTTTGCGGCGGCCTGTTATTTGCGCGGCATAGATTTTTACCATATCCCGACGACGCTGCTGGCAATGGTCGACGCCTCGGTGGGCGGCAAGACCGCCCTGAACCTCGGCGGGGTAAAAAACAGCGTCGGCGCCTTTTCCCGGCCAAAGGCCGTGCTGATCGATCCAAGCCTGCCGGACACCCTCCCGCCCCGCCAGTTTGCCGGCGGAATGGCGGAGGTTGTCAAAATGGCTCTGACCTCGGACCCGGCGCTCTTCTCCGATCTTGAACAGGGGCGGACGATCGACCGCCGTGAGCTGATTGTCCGCGCCCTGCGCATCAAAATCGCCGTGGTGGAGGCGGACGAGAAGGAAGCCGGCCCCCGCAGAGTCCTGAATTTCGGCCATACCCTCGGCCATGGGATCGAGGCCGCCCGGAAGGGCGCCCTGCTCCACGGGGAATGCGTCGCCCTGGGCATGCTGCCCATGTGCAGCCCCGATGTCCGCAAACGCCTGCACCCGCTGCTGACCCGCCTCGGCCTTCCGACCCGTGTCCGCACGGATCCGGACGAGGTCTTAGCCGCTGTCGTCCACGATAAGAAAGCCTGCGAAGGCGGCATTGAGACCGTCTATGTGGAAGCGCCGGGATGCTTCCGCTTTGAGAAAATCGGCCTGCCCGTGCTCAGAGAGCGGCTGCGGCTGATTCTGGAGGAGAACGCGTCATGAGAAACACCTTCGGAAATCATTTGACCCTGACCCTCTTTGGCGAGAGCCATGGGCCGGAAATCGGCTGCGTGCTGGACGGCCTGGAGCCCGGCCTCCCGGTGGAGGAGGCGCGGATATCCCTCCTGCTCCGCCTGCGCAGACCTGCCGGCCCGATCTCCACGGCGCGGATCGAGCCCGACCCCTTCCGCATTGTGAGCGGCGTCTGGGGCGGCAGGACAACCGGCGCGCCGCTGTGCATTCTGATTCCGAATACGCAGATGAGGAGCGGGGAATACCAAAATCTGAGCGCTGCGCCCAGACCCGGCCATGCCGACTATCCCGGCTATGTCAAATCCAACGGCTGTGCCGATCCCCGGGGCGGCGGGCATTTCTCCGGCAGACTGACTGCTGCGCTGACCGCCGCCGGGGCCATTGTGCTGCCGTCTCTGGAGCGGCGGGGCATTCGAATCGGGACCCGGATCGCCCGCTGCGGCGGCGTCCCGGACCGGGACTTTGCCGACCTGCCTGCAGATCTCGCCGCCCTTGCGCAGAAACCCTTCCCGGTTCTGGACGAAACAGCGGCGGAGGCGATGCGCGCGGCGATTCTGGCCGCCGCGGCGGACGGTGACAGCGTGGGCGGGATCCTGGAGACCGTGGCGACGGGCCTTCCCGCCGGCCTCGGAGAACCCTGGTTTGATACGGTGGAGGGTCTGCTCAGCCACGCGCTGTTCTCAATTCCTGCGGTCAAGGGCGTGGAATTTGGAAGCGGCTTCGCCTTCTCGGACCTGCGCGGCAGCCAGGCGGACGATCCCTTCCGGATGCAGGGCGGCGCGGTGGTGACCGAAGAAAACCATAACGGCGGCGCCCTCGGCGGTCTGACCACCGGGATGCCGCTGCGCTTCCGCACCGTCATCAAGCCGACCCCGACGATTGCCCGGCCCCGGCGGACGGTGGATCTGCGCACCGGCGAGAACGTGACGGTGACCGTCTCCGGCCGGCACGACCCGTCCATCGTGCCCCGGGCCGCGATTGTGCAGACCGCGGTCACCGCGCTGGTTCTGTATGATCTTCTGTTGGGAGACATTTCCGGATGAGCGGGTATTACCTGATCGGCGAGCGCCTGTCCCACAGCTATTCCAAACCCATCCATGAGGCCTTCGGCCGGTACGGCTATGAACTTCTCCCCCTCGCGCCCGGCGAGGTCGGCGCGTTTCTGCGCGCCGGCTCGTTTGACGGCCTCAACGTCACGATTCCGTACAAGCAGACCGTGATCCCGTATCTGGACGCGCTGGATGAGACAGCCGCGCGGATCGGCGCGGTGAATACGGTGCTGCGCCGGGAAGGAAGGCTGATCGGATACAACACGGACTGCCACGGGCTGAAGGCCCTGCTCTCCCGGAGCGGGATCCGGCTCGGCGGCAGGAAGGTTCTGATTCTGGGCACCGGCGGGGCCGCGAAAACGGCCCGCTTTGCCGCCGAAGCGGCGGGCGCGTCCTCCGTTCAAATGGTCAGCCGCGGCGAAAAGCCCGGCGCGATCCCGTATCAGCAGGCCCGCTCCGTCCACGCCGACGCGGAGATTCTGATCAACGCCACCCCGGTGGGGATGAGCCCCAATCCGGACGGCCTGCCGATGGACCCGGACTGCTTCCCCCGGCTCGCTGCCGCGGTGGATCTGATCTACAATCCACTGCGCACCCGGCTGCTTCTGCGGGCGCGGCAGCGCGGCGCTGCGGCTGTGGGCGGGCTGTATATGCTGGTTGCCCAGGCCGCCCGGTCCTGCGCCATCTTCACCGGAAGCCCTGTTCCGGCGGAGACGGTCAACCGGGTATACCGGGACCTGTGCCGGAAAACCGAAAACGTGGTCCTGATCGGCATGCCCGGCAGCGGCAAGTCAACGGTCGGCGCCCTGGTCGCACAGCGGACCGGGCGGCCGTTTGTGGATACCGACGCCGAGCTGGTCCGCCGCAGCGGACAGTCCGTTCCGGAGCTCTTCTCCCGCATCGGGGAGGCGGGCTTCCGGCGTCTGGAATCGGCGCTGCTGCGGGAGCTCTCCGCTGCCGGGGGCATGGTGATCGCCACCGGAGGCGGCGCGGTGCTGGACCCGGAAAACGTCCTGCGGCTCAGGCAGAACGGACGCCTCTTCCTGCTGGACGTCCCGCCGGAGCGGCTGGCGCCTTCCGCGGACCGGCCGCTCTCGGATACGCCGGAAAAACTGGCTGCCCTGTATTTGGCGCGACGCCCCATCTACGCGGCCTGCGCGGATGTGACGGTTTCGCATGTGGATACGCCGGAGACGGCGGCGGAGGAAATTGCCTCCGCAATTGGAAAGGATGATTTTGAATGATCAAACTGCTGATTTTAAACGGACCCAATATGAATCTGCTGGGCCTGCGGGAACCGGAGCTCTACGGCCGGGAGTCCTATGCGGATCTCTGCGAGAAGATCCGCGCCCATGCCGCCAAGCGCGGGATGGAGGCGGACCTTTACCAGTCGAACCACGAGGGCGACCTGGTGGATCAGATCCAGGCTGCCTGCGGGGTCTATGACGGCATTGTCATCAACCCTGCCGCCTATACCCACACCTCAATCGCGATTCCGGATGCGCTGATGGCGGTCAAAATCCCGGCCGTCGAGGTGCACATCACGGATCCGTCGAAGCGGGAGGCCTTCCGCGGCGTCAGCTACGTCCGCTCCGCCTGCGTGGCCACGATCACCGGCCACGGAACCGACGGCTATACCGAAGCAATGGACCTGCTCCAGCAGATCCTGAAGAAATAACAGGATTCCGATCCATACACCCGGAGGTACGCAATGAAACGACTGCTTTTGATCATGAACCCCACTGCCGGCAAGAAGAAAGCAAATCCGCATCTGCACGAGATCCTGTCCGTCTTCGGCGCGGCGGACTATGAATGCCTGACCTTCATGACCCGCAAGCGCGGCGACGGCACCATGCTTGCCGCCCGGTACGCGGGCGAGGCGGACCTGATTGTCTGCATCGGCGGCGACGGAACCTTCAACGAGGTCATCTCCGGCGTCTGCTCCGTCGGCGCCGGGACGCCCATCGGCTATATCCCCGCCGGCTCCACCAACGACTTCGCCTCCAGCCTGAAGCTCTCCACCCAGGTGGTGCAGGCCGCCCGGGACATCGCGGCGGGCAGCCCCCATGCGTTCGACGTGGGCCGCTTCCAGGACCGCTATTTCACCTACGTCGCCTCCTTCGGCGCCTTCACCCGGACCTCCTACGCCACGCCCCAGAGCGTCAAGAACATGCTGGGCCATCTCGCCTATGTGCTCGGCGGCATCCGGGAGCTCTCCTCCCTGCGGAAATACCGGGTCAAGACCCTGCTGGACAACGAGACCGTCCTGAGCGGGGACTATCTCTTCGGCGCGGTCAGCAACTCCACCTCGGTGGGCGGCATTCTGACCCTGGACCCCTCCGTTGTGGATATGAACGACGGCCTGTTCGAGCTGCTCTATGTGAAATACCCCCACAACCTGTCCCAGCTGGCGGAGACGATCCATGCCCTCACCGCCCAGGACTACAGCTCCCCCAGACTGGAGTTCCGCTCCGCGAAGCAGGTCAAGGTCCACGCCGCCCCGGATATGGACTGGACGCTGGACGGCGAATACGCCAAGGGCGCGTCGGAGATCGCCATTGAGAATCTCCACAGCGCCGTGAACATTATGATGAAGGACTGAGCGGATGAAGAACACAAGCCTCTGCTACATTGAACAGGACGGCGCCTATCTGATGCTCCACCGGATCCGCAAGGAGCACGACGAGAACCGGGACAAGTGGATCGGCGTCGGCGGGCATTTCCGGGAGAACGAGAGTCCGGAGGACTGCGTGACCCGGGAGGCCCTGGAGGAGACCGGCCTGACGCTGATCCGCCCCCGCTACTGCGGCGTCGTGACCTTCGTCTCCGACCGCTGGGAAGGGGAGTATATGCACCTCTTCCACGCGAGGGCCTTTACCGGCGCGCTCCGGGACTGCGACGAGGGCGTGCTGGAATGGGTCCCGAAGGAGCGGGTCCGCAGCCTGCCCCAGTGGGCCGGAGACCGGATCTTCCTGGACCTGATGGAGCAGGGCGGGCCGTTCTTCTCCCTCAAGCTGACCTACGCGGGCGAGACGCTGACCGAAGCCGTCCTGAACGGGACGCGTCTGCCCGGTTTTCCGATTCATCCTTGATTCAAACGCTGATACTGAACGCCAATAAAATGCTTTAAAAAGCATTTTATAGCGCCGGAGGCGCGTTGGCGTTCGTATGAGACGGGTTTTGTGCCGCAGGCACAAAATGGCAGCGTGCGAAGCACGGTGCGCTCCTATTAAAATCTAATGGTTTTAATAGGAGCCTAGTATGAAATCCGTTATACTGATATACAAAAGAAAAACCAGCGGAAGGAAGGGATTTGCTTGAACTACGATGTCATCATCATCGGCTGCGGCGTGACCGGCGCTGCCTGCGCCTATGCGCTGTCCCGCTATGACCTCCGGATCGGCATTCTGGAGGCCTCGAACGACGTTGCCAACGGGACCACAAAGGCAAACTCCGCCATTGTCCACGCGGGCTACGACCCGCTTCCCGGCACCGCGATGGCGAAGCACAACGTCCGCGGCACCGCGATGATGCCGGACCTGTGCCAAAGACTGGACGTGCCGTTTTTGAAAATCGGCTCTCTGGTGCTCTCCCTCGCGCCGGAGGACGACGCGGAGCTGAAAAAGCTCTATGATCAGGGCGTGAAAAACGGCGTGCCGGATCTGCGGCTGCTCACTGCCGCGGAGACCCTCGCAATGGAGCCCGGCGTCAGCCCGGACGTCCGCGGCGCCCTGTACGCCCCCAGCGCCGGCATCGTCAACCCCTGGGAGCTCTGCTATGCGATGGCCGAGACCGCCGTCCGCAACGGAGCGGAGCTCTTCCTGGAAGCGCCTGTGACTGCGATCTCCCGCGAAGAGAGCGGCTTCCGCCTCTCCACGCCGAAGGGAGATTTCACAAGCCGCTTCGTGCTCAACTGCGCCGGTGTGGCGGCGGACCGGATCGCCGCGCTGGTCGGCGACCGCAGCTTCCGCATCGAGCCCACCAAGGGCGAATACTTCCTCTTTGACAAATCCGAGGGCACGCGGGTTTCCCATGTGATCTTCCAGTGCCCGACCAAGCTGGGCAAGGGCGTGCTCGTCGCGCCAACGGTCCACGGCAACCTGCTGGCCGGCCCCAACGCCGCCCGCTGCGCCGCGGACGATACCGCCAACACGGCGGACGGCCTGGCCTTCGTTCGCGCCTCCGCCACGCGGTCCGTGCCGGGGCTGAACTTCCGCGACAACATCCGCAACTTTGCCGGCGTCCGCGCCAATTCCGACCACACCGACTTCATCCTCGGCGAGAGCGAGGCCGCTCCGGGCTTCTATAACCTTGCCGGCATCCGCAGCCCCGGTCTGAGCGCCGCCCCTGCGCTGGGCGAGCAGAGCGTCGTCTGGCTCCGGGACGCCGGTCTGGACCTGCGTGAAAAAGAGAACGTGATCGACAGCCGGCGGCGAATCCGCTTCCACGAGCTGAGCGAAGCGGAGAAGAACGAAATGATCCGCCGGGATCCCCGCTGGGGCCGCGTGATCTGCCGCTGCGAAACCGTCACCGAGGGCGAGATCGTCGCCTGTCTGCACACCCCGATCCCGCCCACGTCGGTCAACGGCGTCAAGCGCCGCGTCGGCGCGGGCATGGGCCGCTGCCAGGGCGGCT
>CAMOLY010000060.1 GCA_946619065.1 uncultured Clostridia bacterium
TCGTTCTGCTGGCAGCCGTAGGTCTCCACGTAGGCCACGGGGGTCTTGCCCTGTTTTTCCCAGAAGCTTTTCAGGTAATCGCTGATTTCTGCCTGGCGCCGCAGATCCTCTGCGGAGACCAGGGGTGTCTTACGTTCCAATCTTCATTCCTCCGCCGTAAATACTCATGCGAAATTATTCAGTATATTATAGCATTCTGCGCTCCGGATTGCAAGGATTTTTGTCCGATTCGCGTTGACAAGCGGGGGAAACTGGGCTATCATAGATGCACACCACACAGGAGGGCAGCGTTATGAAGAAAGAATCGTCCCTTGCGGAAACGGCGCAGGCGCAGAAGGAAACGGCCGGCTTCGCCGGGCGGCTCCGGCGCTTCGGACCGCCTTGTCTGATTCTGCTGATCTGCCTCGGTGTGTTTCTGTACCTGCTGCTGACCGCGAACCGGAACGTGCCCTTCTATGCCGGAGGCCGCGAGGAGGGCGAATACCGGACGGAGCAGGGTACCATCCGGGTCACTGTGGAGCGGGCGGAGGTCGTGAACATCTCCAAAGACACCGTGGAGCCCAATCCCTACAGTCCGGACCGGCGGGCGTCCGGCACGCAGGTTCTGCTGGTCCGGCTGAAAAGCGGATCCCATGCCGGTCAGACGATCCCGCTCTCCAACCCCCATTTCGTCGGCATGTACACCGGCGAGAAGGTCTCCGAGGGCGACCGCATCTCCGTTTTGCAGGCGGTGAACGTGGACACCGGCGAGATCGTTGAACTCAATATGAAAAATTACGACCGCTCCGGCCTGGTCTGGCTGGTGCTGGGCCTGTTTCTGCTGGTGGTGATCGCGGTGGGCGGTCTGACCGGGCTCAAGTCCCTGCTGGGGCTGGTTTTCACGGTGATCACCCTGATCTGGATCTTCATTCCGCTGTGGATCAAGGGCGCAAGACCGGCGCCGCTGGCCTTCGGGCTCTGCGTCCTGGTGGCCGTCACCAGCTTTGTGATCCTGGGCGGGACCAGCAGAAAGATCCTCTGCGCGATTCTCGGGACGGTTGCAGGAATGGGCCTCGCCGCCGCCTTTTCCGCGGCGGCCCAGTCGATCCTCCGGATCGACAGCTACGCCATGTACGACGCGGGCTCCGATTTCGCGGACCTTGCCAACTTCCAGCAGCGCGGCTTCGGCGTGCACCTGGAGGGGCTGCTGACCGCTGGCATCATCATCTCGTCCCTCGGCGCGGTGATGGACGTGGCCATGAGCCTTGCCTCCGCAGTCAGCGAGCTCAAGACCGTCAACCCGGCCCTCGGATGGAAGGCCCTCTGGAAATCCGGCATGCGGATCGGCCGCGATATGGTCGGCACGATGACAAACACCCTGATCCTGGCCTTCGTCGGCAGCAGTCTGGTGCTGGTGATCCGGCTGTGGATGCAGGGCTCCAGCTACCTGTCTCTGACCTCCTCCCGCTATCTGTCCGTGGAGCTGATCTCCGCCCTGTCCGCCAGCATCGGCGTGATTCTGGCGGTCCCGCTCACCGCCCTGATCTCGGCGGTTCTGAACGGACGGAAAAAGCAGGCAGCCTGAGGATCCGCTTCCCAGCTCCTCCTTCGGGGGGAGCTTTTTGGTTCGGAAAGCCCGGCCGGTTTTTGTTTTTCGGGAGAAAAACGGCGAGATTGCACTTGCCCTTTTCCGCCTGTTCTGTTATAATAACTTGGATCATGTATAAACTGGCTGAAATTTGACCTTTTGGAGCATCATATGAGAAAAGAGACATCGAATCCGGACCGGAGATCCGCTTCGGAGGAATTATCCGAGGGCATGATTGAGGGAAGAAACGCGCTGACGGAGGCCCTCAAAAGCGGACGGCACATTGACAAGCTCTTCGTTGCCGAGGGCAGCACGGACCGCTCCCTTACCCGGCTGGCCGCCATGGCGAAGGAGGCCGGCGCCGTTGTGGTTCCCACAGATCGGCGGAAGCTCGATCAGATGAGCCCCACCGGCGCCCATCAGGGCGTCATCGCCCTGGTCGCCGCCCACGAATACGCCTCTGTGGACGACATTCTGGCCCTTGCTGCAGAGCGCCGGGAAGCGCCCCTCATCGTCATCTGCGACGAGCTGTCCGACCCGCACAATCTCGGCGCGATCATCCGCACCGCGGAGTGTGCCGGCGCCCACGGGGTCATCATCCCCAAGCGCCGCAGCGTGGGGCTGACCGCTGTGGTCGCCAAGGCCTCGGCAGGCGCGCTGGAATATCTCCCGGTGGCCCGCGTCAGCAACATTCACCAGACGATTCTATCCCTCAAGGAGCAGGGCGTCTGGATCTACGGCACCGCAGCGGACGCCGCCAGCGGTCTGTATCGGACCGATCTCACCGGGCCCGCCGCCATTGTGATCGGAAACGAGGGGGCCGGCATGAGCAAGCTGGTCCGCGAGAGCTGCGACGTCCTCGTCGGCATTCCGCTGAAGGGACGGATTTCCTCCCTCAACGCCTCCGCGGCAGCCGCGGTCATGCTGTACGAAGCCCTGCGTCAGAGATCATCTACTGAGAGTTTGGAGTGAGCGCCTCACGATGAAAAAGCACGGAAAACAATCCAAACCGATCCCGCCTGAGCAGTCGGAAACGCCTCTCTCCCCTTCCAAGCCGGAAGAGGAGGACTTTGCGCGGCAGCTTGCGGTTCTGTTTCAGGCCGAGCTCGGAGAAACGGAAAAGCGCGGAGGCGAAGAAACAGCGGCTCCCGATGCGCCGGACCCCGCGCCTTCGGCGCAGGCTGACGAGCCCCGGCCGGAGGCGCCCATCGACATGCGCGCGCTCAATCAGGCGGTGAATGATCTGCTGCAGGAGAGCGAACCTGCGGAGCAGCCGGAAGATGCAGCCGCTCCTCCGGAATCCCCGCAGGCGGCCCCTGTCTCCGAGCCGGAACCGATCCAGTTGGATCTCGGCCGGGCGGAGCAGCCCCAAGCCGCACAGGCGGCAGAGCCGGAAGCGAATTCGGCCTCATCCGGGCCGGAGCCGCCCGCAGAGCCAAAGCAGAGCCGCAGAGCGCTTCGTGCCGAGCGAAAAGCCGCACGGCGCGCGGAAAAGGCCGCGCGAAACGCGGAAAAGGCGGCCCGTCCCGGCCCTGCCCCGGCGGAATTTGAATCGGAAGCACAGCCCGGCACCGCGCCGGAGCAGCCGTCCGCGCCTTTGCAGGCGCTCACGGCGGAAGCAGAGGCGCTTCCCGCCCGGACTGATCCGGCGTTCGCGTTTGCTCCGGACAAAACGGCTGCAAATCCGGAAGCGGGACTGGAATCCGTTTTTCCGCCGAAAAACGCCCCTGTGCAGCCTTCCCCGGCTTTGAAGCTGCACCTGGGTGACGATACCGCCCCGATTCCGAGGCCGGCTGCCGAACCGCAGACGGAGCTTTCCGCGGAAGAGGAGTGGTCCGACTCCGAACTGTTCGCCGCCGTGGATGCCCTGCTTTCCCGCCAGATTTTCGGCGGAACAGCCGCCGGCAGACACCCGGAGGGGCGGACCGCAGACCGTTCCGGCAACGATGAACAGAACCAAACATCCGTACAGACGTCCGGGCAAAGCCGCCCGGAGGCCGCAGCCATAAAGCCGGAGCCCGCGGGTTTCGGCGGGGAAACCCGGCGTTTTTCCATCGGAGACGCAGATGCGGCACAGCAGATGCCGCCCGAAAGCACCGAGGCGCTGCCCGATCTGAGCGAGGTGTTCCCCGCGCAGGCAGTGCAGGAAGCTCCGGCGCCTGTTGAAGAAGGATCCGACGCAGCCACAGAACCGGCCGTGCCGGAAGCACGGCCGGAGCCGACCGCGCCGGAAGCACGGCCGGAGCCGACCGCGCCGGAAGCAGCGCAGGAAGCAATGCCGGAGCCTGCGCAGGAGGCTGCGGAAGCACCGGCGCAGACAGCCGGAACCGCTGAGACACCGGAGGCGGTTCTGCCCGCGGATCCCGTTTGGCGCCGGCGCCGCCCGCCGCGGGAGAAAAAGCGCGGCTGGCTCTATCGGCTCCTGCACCCGACGGACGAGGACCTGTTTCCGGCGTATTTCGAGGCATCCGAGCCTCAGACGGACCAGCCGGGTCCGGAAGATCTGGAGGTTCAGGCCCAGGACTTGCTGCCCGACCAGCTCCCGCTGGACGGCTTCCATGCCCGGACCGCGTCCGGCAGCGGCTCCTGGGGCCTGCCGAATCAGCTTCCGCTGGACGAATCCTTCCGGGCGGAGCTTCCCCGCCAGAGCCGGAACACGGACCAGCTTCCCGCCTGGCTTCAGGAATATCGGGATTCCGGCGAGGCGCCGGCCGACGCGGAGATCCCGGACTGGATCAAGAGTCTCTCCGCATCCGACCAGAATACCCTGCCGATGCAGCCGCTCTATCCCGACGGGGAACTGCCCGACGGAGAAGCCCCGGCGGAGGAACCGCCTGTCCGGCAGGAAGCCCCAGCCGTGGAGGACGCCGACGGTCCGGACGGCCCGGATCTGATCCCGCAGGTCCGGATGCAGTCCAATTCCTACGGTCCCCGCACCGGTTTCCTGCACCTGGAGGATCTGCTGGCTGCCGCGGTCCCGATGGAATCGGTCAGCCAGGCTGACGGCGCGCCCCAGAGCGGCGCGTCCAAGCGCCGCCCGCGGCGCAGCACGGACAGCGTCAGCATTCCTCCGGTCATTCCCGAAGAGATTTCGACCGTTGAAGAGAATCCGGCCGGTCTGACCCCCGAGAAGGAGAGACGCCGGCACAGAAACGCACGCAGCTCCGATCCGGAGCCCCCGCGCAGCGGACGGCGTTCCCGTGAATCCGAGAAACCCGAATCCGTTGAGCCGCCCCGCCCCGCACCCCGCAGGGAGCGGGTCAGAGAGGCCGACGGAGCCGGCACGCCGGCTCCCGAACGGCCGGCTCCGCGTAAAGCACGCGGGCAGCAAACGCAGCAGGCCGGTCAGAGCGCCGAAAAAGCTGTCCGGGAACCGGCTCAGACAGCGCATCAGCGCGAGATGAGCCGGCGCGAATCCCCCCGTCCCGGGCAGACAGACAGCGAGCTGCCCGGAAAGGCTGCGCCTGCCGCCGGGTCGGCGGATGCCGAAAAGGCGGCGGCTGCGGCCGACGCTCCCGCCGAACAGGCTCCGGCTGCACAGGCCGCCGTCACCACGGTGGTCTCCGCCTCGGTCAAGCGGCACAGCCGCGAAAACCAGGCAGCCGCCGAGGCCCAGCCGGAAGCGCCCGCTCCGAAGAAAGCTCCGGCCCCGCGCCAGCGCCAGGACGGCCCGGCCCCGCACCCGGAGGCCGGCGAAAAAACCGCACCGGCGCGCCGCAGGACCCGGCGCAACGAGCCCGATACCGCCGTCCTGCACCCGGAGGAGGCCTACCGGAAATACGTCCGGAATCTCTCCACCCTCGGCACAAAGCTCGTCATGACCGCGCTCTTTGCGGGTCTCAGCCTCTTCTTTTCCCTCTATCTCAGTCTGAACTGGAGATTCCTGCCGGACTTCTTCTCCGGCGGAACCACAGTCTATGTTCTGCTGGCGCTGCTGCTGTGCATGGTGGTGACCAACGGCCGGCTCTACGCAGACGCCGCGGGCAGCCTGTTCCGGAAGCACGCTTCTCCGGATCTGCTCCTGATCCCGGCAACCGTTTTCACTGCCCTGGACACCTTCCGCGCGGCGGAGCTGCCGCGGCCGCAGTTTACGGTTGTGATCGGTTTCCTGCTGCTGATTTCCCTCTGGGGAAAGTACGACCGCTTCATGGCGCAGACCCTGACCGTGCGGCAGCTTCGGGAGAAGGAGCCCGCCGAGGGCGTCGCCGAGGTCCAGGACATGACCAAGGGCAGCCGCGGACTGACCCGCACCGAGCCGGACGTGGACCGCTTCATGCAGAAGCTGGAGACCCGGGATCTGTGCGAACGCGTGATGGGCGTCTACACGCCGATCGCCCTGCTCAGCGGCCTGGTGATTACGCTGCTGATTGCCTTCGGCCTGAAGGAGGACCTGTTCTGGACCGGCTCCCTGATTTTCATCGGCTGCACGCCGCTGGTGCCATTGATGGCCTTCCCGCGGATGTACCGGCTGCTGTCTCTGCGCCTGGCTGACGCCGGCGGCGCCCTGTGCGGCTATCACGCGGCTGAGGTCTTCGGCGGAGATCACTCGATCCTGATCAGCGACGACGACATTTTCCCGGACGGCTCCCTCCGGCTCAACGGATTTAAGGTCTACAACGGCAACCCCGAACGCATCATCGCCTATGCCGCCGCCGCGTCCCGGCGTTCGGTCAGCGCCCTGTCGCCGCTGTTCGAGGATCTGCTCCGGACCCACGTCTGCCGCCGCTACACCGTGGACAGCTTCCGCTACTATGATTCCGGCGGCATCGGCGCAACGATCATCGGAGACGTGGTGCTGATGGGTTCTCTGGACTTCATGCGGCACATGGGCGTTCACATGGACCGCGGCACCAAGGTCCGGCAGGCCGTCTATCTCTCCATCAACGGAGAGCTTGCCGCCGTCTTCGCGGTCAAATACGTTCCGCCTGAGAATCTCCGCAAGGGACTTGCCGCCATTGCCGGCAGCCGCCATTTCAAGGGCATTCTGGTGACCCGCACCTTCCTCGGCACCCCCGGCTTCCTGAAGGCCAGATTCGGGATCCCCACCGGCACCTTCGCCTATCCCTCCACAAAGGAACGGCTGCGCCTGTCCGAAACCGAGCTTCGGGACTCCGGAGAACAGGGCGCGATCCTGACCGAGGGCAGCTTCTCTGGCTTTGCGCAGGCAGCCGCCGGCGGACGGCTTCTGCGATCCGGCTCGGTTGCGGCCGTGATCCTGAGCCTGATCTGCGGCATCGTCGGTCTGCTGCTGATGACCGTTCTTGCGGTTCTGCCGGCAACCGAAACCGCGACCGCCATCAATCTGCTGCTCTACGCAGGGGCCTGGATGATTCCGACCCTGCTGCTCATCACCCGGGCCAGGCATTTCTGAGCCCGCGGGGGCAAGCCGCCCACGGCGCACAGGTCCCTGCGGCAGTCGGGCGTTTTCGCAGAAAAAACAGGACAATTCATAATTGACAAGCGAAGCATCATTGTATATAATAGGAACAATTGTGGCGTAAACGGCGTTTGGGCCGCACGAAAGGAGAAAA
>CAMOLY010000061.1 GCA_946619065.1 uncultured Clostridia bacterium
ACTTCGACTCGGTGTGAAGCGTGTGCTTTCTGCAGAATCTGCAGTACTTCTTCATTTCGAGCCGGTCGGGGTCGTTCTTCTTGTTCTTCATGGTGTTGTAGTTCCTCTGCTTGCATTCGGAACATCTGAGAGTGATTTTAACGCGCATTACGGCACCTCCTTAACTGCCTCCCTGTATCACCGCGGCTATTCAGATTTAGCGGAAGCACAGCTCCCATCCGCGGCTGAAAAAGAGCGCACAAAAAAATAGCCCCTTTTCACAGGTAGGCTGATTGTATCATACCGGACGTGGCTTGTCAATGAATTTTTTGGGTTTTTCCGGGAAAAAACAGCGCCTTTTCGGTTGACATTCCGGGCCGGAGCGGATAAGATGGGTCTGCGCGGCGTGCAAACCGTGCTTGCGGAAAGGAGACGGTTCATATGAAAGTCATGGCCATCGATTACGGAGACGCCCGGACCGGCATCGCGTTCTCAGATCCGACCGGCTCCATTGTGGGCAGGACAGAGGTCATTCACAGCTGGAACCGAGAAAAAACCATCGCGGAGCTGGTCCGGCTCGCAGATGAGGCAAAGCCCGACGCGGTGGTGATGGGCTTCCCGCGCAATATGGACGGCTCCGAGGGGCCGCGGGCGGAGCTGTACCGCGCCTTCGCCGCCGATCTGTCGCAGGCGCTGGGGACTGAGGTCGCCCTCTGGGACGAACGGCGCACCACCGTGGAGGCCCACAACATCCTCTCGGCCAGCGGTTATCACGGAAAGAAGCGGAAAAACACCGTGGACGCGGTGGCGGCCAGTCTGATTCTGGAGGGGTATCTGGCCTATCTCCGGAACCGGGCAAAAGCGGAAGAATAACAGCGTGCTGTACACGAAGAAACCCCGGACGCACTGCAAAAAGGATCGTTTTGCAGTGCGTCCGGGGATTTATTGTCTGCTGCAGGTGTCTGTTTCAACAGCTCCCAGGTCGTAGTGGCCTGTGACCACACAGGCCCTGGCGCGAAGCGCTCAGGTTTTGACGCAGGGGGGTATGGGGTTACGGGGTTACGGGGGTTATGGCCGCTGTGGTCAGCGGCCACTACGGGTCTGCGGTCACTACGGGTCTGCGGCCACTACGGGTCTGCGGTCACTACGGGTCAGCGGTCACTACGGGTCTGCGGCCACTACGGGAATGTGCGCAGGACGCGGCGCGTTTTTTCCTGCATTGTGAGCTTCGTTTCGTTCGTCGGCCTGGGTCAGGCCGCCCTGCAACAAATGCCTACGGCAAATCGCGGGCTGGCGGACGCTATGCGACCGCATGCGAGCCGACGGTGTAGGTCCAGGCGCCGTCCGGGTTTTTCTTCGCGATGCAGGTATTGAAGAAAATTGCGCCGGTGCCGCTCCTCCATTTTTGGGCGTCAAAGGCCATAAGCTCCGGCGCTTCCTCGCTGGGTGCGGGAATCCCATAAATCCACTGGAAGCTATGAACTGTTTTGACAGAGAAAAACAGGCCGTCCTCCCAGACCAGGTGTTCCCGGTCGATGACCCCCCGGTCGCAGAGCTCGGTCCAGGTCCCGGTCAGATACGGCAGCCCCAGGCTGTCGGCGAAGGTCTGAATGACATACGTTTTTTCTTCTTCCGTCAGATCGGTCAGCTCCGAAAGATCGACGCCGATCTGCGTCACGTCTCCGTTCATGCCTGGGTCCATGTCCCACAGGTCCTTCAGAACGCGCAAATACAGCTCGCAGCGGTCTTCCCGCAGGCCGGAGTCCGCCGGGGCAGCTGACAGAAGCTGGATCTCCTGCACGTGGGCAATCTGCATCGGGTAGGATTCCATCACCTCACCGGTGAAGGTCACGCGGACCGTCGAGCCCGGCGTCAGCGCGGAGACGTCGATGCTCTCGCCGTTCTGCGTGATCCGGGTCTCTTCCGAGACGGAAAGCCAGAACTCGAGCCCGTAGTTGGTCTCGTCCTCCGCCGCCAGACCCGTCACCAGAATTGCAAAGCCATTGTTCGTTTTCACCGTCGCAGAGAAGGTCTCCCCGGCGTCCTGCCGGAAGGAATCCTCCGTCACCTCAACGGCAATCCCGCCCTTCAGATCTGCGGCGGAGAAGACGTTGTAATCCGTCTTCAGAAGGCTGTACCAGTCCCCGCCTTCCGCCAGGAACTTTCTTCCGCCTTCGGCGATTTCACAGATTTCATTCTCCGGGGTGATTGCAACGTCGCAGGCGCCGCCCGCCAGCGCAAAGACTAGCTCCTCATCGGGATGCTCGGCGAAAACCCGGTTCCAGCCGGCCCAGCCCTCGCCGCCGACGGCCAGACTGCCGGAAATTGCGCCATCCGCGCGGAACAGCTCCAGCGCGGCGATGATGGTTCCGTCCTTCGTGATCGGCAGGAAGAGGCTGTCGCGGTGAAGGACGTTTTTCCCTCCGAGCGTTTCCCGGCAGATGCCCTTCGTGCAGATCCGGATCTCCCCTGTCGTATGATACTCGGCCCGGACCCCGGCGGCAACTGTGCCGAGCTGCGATTCGACGTATTCCAGAACCTCCGCTTCGGTAAAGCCCACGCCTTCGATGTCCGGCTGGACCGCGGCGGTGTTTTCATAGGTCCCCTCGCCCTCTGCGGCGGGGTTCGCAGCCTGCCGCTTTCCGGAACGCTGCCGCAGCGCCAGGGCCGACAGAGCCACGACCGCTGCCAGCGCGGCGGCAATCGCAGCAACCGTTTTGAAGCCGTTCGGGCGGCGGGAGGAGACGATCTGCCGCACCTCCGGGCCGCCGGGGTCTGCATGCTTCGCCCTGGATCCCGGTTCACAGGCCGCAGTTTCCCCGTATTTCGCATCCTCAATCAGATCGGCGGCAATCTCCTGAATGCCCCGTTCAAGTGTTTCCTTTGTCATAGCGCATATCCCTCCTTCTTCAGCCAGGCCTTCAGCCTTCTCCGCACCCGGAACAGGATCCCGGAGATCTTCTTCTCCGGCAGACCGGTCTGCTTCGCGAGAACAGACAGGTCGTCGAAGTACCAGTAGCGCCGGATGAAGAGCAGGCGGTCCCGCTCCGGCTGTCCGCGCAGAAAGCGGGTGATCGCGTCGCCGAGCTCCTTTGCCTCCAGCGCTTCCCCGACGTCGTCCCGGCCGGAGACCACGTCCGCGAGCTCGTCCAGAGAGAGGCTTCTGCGGCTGTCCCGTTTCTGCGCACCGTCGTATTCCAGTCGTTTGAGAGCCAGATTCTTTGTGATTTTGCAAAGGTACGCGGACAGGTGCGCAGGCTGATCCGGCGGGATCTGATTCCATGCGGCGAGCATCGCGTCGCTGACGCATTCCTCCGCGTCCTGCGGACTGCCGAGCATGTTTTCCGCAACCCGGAGGCAGAGTTTGCCGTATTCCCGCTGCGCTTCCTGGATGGCCTGCTCCCTGCGCGCCAGGAACAGGTCGATGATTTTGCTGTCGTTCATGCAACCACCTCTTTCCGCTCTCACTCATACAGTACGGAATTCGGAGAGAATATTTCCTCTGCGATGATTATTTCGCAGAAAAGGATTTCCCCGCCCGGCAGAAGGCCGGACGGGGAAGCATCTGCTGTTCAGTCTGAGAAACGGTAGCGGACCGCGTAGTAGAGCGGATATTCCGTATCCTCCGCCGCCGTCTCCGCTGCCGTGACCAGCAGGAAGAAGACGCAGTCCGGTTCCGCTGTCCACTCGGCGAACCGCGCGGTATAGCTGACGCCGTCCTCGGAGGTCATCGGGATCTCCTCCACAAGCTCGTCGTTCCGTGCGACCAGGAGCTCGCATTCAAACAAGTCCTCCTGCGCGATCCAATAGGGCGCCAGCTCCACGCGGAGCGTGCCGGAACAGTCGGGTCCGAAGTAGAAGATATCATAGTCATAATAATCGCTCAGGTCCGCCGCGGTCCAATCGTCCTGCGCCAGGCTGTCCGCAAGAGAGGCGCTGTCGTTGCTCTCCATCTCGTGCAGCTCAAACTCGTCGTAATACCCGCCGGTCTGCGTCGTCTCGCCGCCGGGCTGCGCGCCGCCGGTCAGATGTCCGAACGCGCTGAGCTTCATCTCTCCGCTGCGGTCCAGATTCTCCAGCTCCCGGATGTTGATTGCAAAGTTCAGATTCTGCCCGTCGGCCAGGGTCATGCTGTTGACGCCGACCACCTCGCCGTGGACATTCACCAGCGGGCCGCCGCTGTTGCCGTGGGAGATCGGCGCAGTGGTCTGAATGCAGTCGATTCCTTCCACCCGGCGGGAGGCGCGGGAGACAAGTCCGTCGGAGAAGGTTCCGGTCAGGCCCAGGGAGCTGCCCATGGCATAGACGGTCTCGCCGGTGTTGACGCCCCGCTCCGATAGGGACAGGCAGGAATTGCCGCTGACGGCAACATGGACGAGAGCCAGATCCAGACTCTCGTTATAATCGACCACGTAGTCGATTTCAGCCTCCGAACCGTCATAGAGCGTCGCCTTGGCAGAATAGGCGCCCTCCATCACGTGATAGTTTGTCACGGCAAGGCCTTTTTCGTCGATGAAAAAGCCGGAGCCCACCGCGAAGGGTTCGCCGCTGCTGTCGGAAACCTGAATCTCCAGGACGCTGGGCGCGATGTATGCATAGACCTCCTCCGAGGTGAAGGTGCGCTCTTTGAGCTCCCACCGGGCGGTGTAGCGGCAATCGGCGGTCGCCGGGCCGATCTCCGGCTCCCAGCCCAGGAATTCGGCCCCTTCGCGGGAGACCTCCGGAGCGGTTGGCGTTTCGCCCGGTTCCAGCTGTTGGGTCGCCTGGCCGGAGACAACGGTCCCTCCGTCCGGATCAAAGCGGATCTGGAAAAGCTTCGTCCATTGTGCCAGCACGTCGCTGTCGGCCTTGACGTCCTGATAAGTACCGCTCCAGCCCCGGAAGACGTAGCCCTCGCGCTCCACCACCGGCGGAACCGCATCCTCGCCGGAGGAAACCGACTGCAGCAGCTCCCCGGAGACCAGACTGCCTCCGTTGAGCTCAAAATGGACGTCATAGCGCGGCGGGAGCTTTCCCGCTCTGGTGCAGGCACAGAGCAGGACGATCAGCAGCAGCGCAAGCAGACAGGGGAGCAATTTTTTCTTCATGGCAGTCTCCTTTCCAGCCATTTTCATGGCGTTACAAAACGGTTTTTACCGACGCGGGCTTCTCCCGGATCCGCTCCGCCTCGCCCGCCAGCAAGCCGAGCGCCACCCAGAAGAAGGGCATGATGATGACGGAGCTGAAGCAGAACAGCATGGTTAGCAGGAAGCAGATCAGTCCCGCGCCGAGGATTTCCATCGCAGGCGTCCGGTTTTTCCGGCGGAACCAGGGATACAGGACGAGGCCGAGCAATGCCAGCCAGGACAGCAGGGCAAAAATGCCCTGGGTGTAGAGGATCTGCAGGGGAAGACAGTGCGCGTCCGTGATCGTCGCCCCGGCAACAAGCTCTCCCCGGGCGTTATAACGGCGGAACGGACTCAGGCCGGACCTGCGAGCCGCGTCCGGCCCGACGCCGAGCCAGAGCCGGCTTGGAATGCGGCGGAGCATCTGCCGCCAGATGTAGATCCGCCCGGAGCCGAAGCTGTCCGACAGATTTCCGTGCAGGATGCTGTGGATCTCCCGGAAAAAGCCGATCCCGGTGGGGTTGCAATAGAGATACCACAGGCCGCCGCTTCCGGCCGCAGCAGCCGCCAGAAGACCTGCGGTTTTCATGCTTCGCCTGACCCGCAGCAGAACAAAAAGCGACAGCAGCAGGCCGAGGGCCGTCCCCACCATGCCGCACAGCACGTCAATCCGGGCCAGCTCATACAGGCACAGGCCGGCAAGCAGGAAGGCCGCAAGCCGGAGGATCGGATGCGTCCCCTTCGCGCACAGGGCGGTGCTGAGACAGAGGGCCGCCATCAGGCTGAGCAGGGCAGAGACCAGATCGCCGTTGCCGGTGGTGCCGAGGAAGAGGTAGTCCGGCCGGATCTGGATGGAATAATAGTCCATCCCGTCCGGGTAGAGGCCCATCGGGTTTTTCCCCAGCTGCTGCAGCACAATGACGGCGCAGTAGGCCAGCACGGCGGCCAGCAGGACGTATAAATGCGGCTTCCGGGGCCTGGCCCAGCGGGACACCCCGCAGAAAACCACGATGTAGCAGACCTGGGTCAGGGCGTGCTCGTGGCAGACCGAGGAATACCACGCCTCCTTGCCGTAGGGCGAGGCAGCAGCCGAAAGGAGGGTAAAGGCAAAATAGCAGCAGGCGGCGATCCGGGCCGGCGAGGGCTTCCGGCAGCTGCGAAGCACCGCAAGCAGGCTGATCTGATTCTGCGTCCTTGCCCGGCGCAGCTTCAGCCCCAGCTTGACCAGATACCATCCCGCAAGGACGGCGCTGAAGCCATAGAACAGTGCGGTTTTGAAGCCGGAGACAGCATAGAAGCCCTCTTTGCCGCAGAGCAGCAGATAGACGGGCAGAAAGCACACGACCCACAGATCGACAAAGCTTCCCTGCCACCGAGCGGGGAACACGGGCGTGGATTCTGTCTTCAAGGCTCTCACCTGCGATTCCGGATGCGTGATCCTGTAGGATTACTTCTATCATGCCAGATTCCGCCTGAAATTGCAAGTGGAATTCACCTGCAGCGCTGATTTTTTGCCAATCGCGGCACAGAATCAGACAGCCGGTCAATCATAAAATGGACCCCGTCCGGGGCAGCGGAATGTTGCCCGGACAGGATCCAGCGGCGCGTGCGCGTCGCTCTGATGCTGTGCTCAGATCTTGAATTCCGTATGAGATGGCTCAGCGGCGGTTCTGCAGATTCTCGCTGTTGGACTGCTGGCTGTTCTGCTTGGAATCCCGGCAGTTCTGCTGATTGGTCTGCTGGTTGGTCTTCTGGTTGGTCTTCTGGTTGGTCTGCTGGTTGGACTGCTGGTTGGTCTGCTGGTTGCGGCAGTTCTGATTTGACATTTCGTTCACCTCCATTGTTTGTTCGGGTATAGTTTGCCGCACTTCCGGTCGATCTATACTGGAATCGTCAAGAAAAGTGCAGTCTATAAAACGCCCAAAGTTTTCTGACGGG
>CAMOLY010000062.1 GCA_946619065.1 uncultured Clostridia bacterium
GCGGCCGCTGCGAGGCCTGCGGCGGCGACGGTCTGGTCAAGATCGAGATGCACTTTTTGCCGGACGTCTACGTCCCCTGCGACGTCTGCCGCGGCCGGCGCTACAACCGCGAGACGCTGGAGGTCCGCTACAAGGGCCTGTCGATTGCCGACGTGCTGGAGCTGACCTGCGACGAAGCCCTGGACTATTTCCGCAGCCTGCCCCGCATTCGGGACAAGGTCCAGACGATGGTGGACGTGGGTCTCGGCTATATCAAGCTGGGCCAGAGCTCCACCACCCTCTCCGGCGGCGAGGCCCAGCGCGTCAAGCTGGCCACCGAGCTGTCCCGCAGGTCCACCGGCTCCACCTTCTATATCCTGGATGAGCCCACCACCGGCCTGCACATGGACGACGTCAGAAAGCTGATCGACGTTCTGCAGAAGCTGGTGGACGCGGGCAACACGATCCTGGTCATCGAGCACAACCTGGACGTCATCAAGTGCGCCGACCATCTGATCGACCTGGGCCCCGAGGGCGGCGACGGCGGCGGCCGGATCGTTGCCTCCGGCACGCCCGAGCAGGTGGCGCAGAACCCGGAGAGCTTCACAGGACAGTATTTGCGGAGAATGTTTCACGAATAAAATGTGAAAAGATATTTCATACGTCCCGAAGGGACACCGAAATAGTTTCATAGTTTCATACTTTCATACTTTCATTCCATGGAGGACGCTATGAGATTAGACAAGTATCTGAAGGTTTCCCGCCTGATCAAGCGGCGCACCGTGGCCAACGAGGCCTGTGACGCCGAGCGCGTCTCGGTCAACGGCCGCCCGCAGAAGGCCGGCTACGAGGTCAAGGTCGGAGATCAGATTTCCATCCGCTTCGGCGCCAACACCCTGAAGGTTGAGGTCCTCCGGGTGGAGGATAACGTCCGCAAGGACGACGCCGCGGGCATGTACCGCGAAATTCCCTGACCGCCCCTGGCCCGGGAGGCTGACATGAAATCCTTTCTCAAAACCGTTTTTTCACGTGTCGGGATGGTTTCCCTCGGCATCCTGCTCCAGCTCCTGGTTCTGCTGGCCTCTCTGCTCTGGTTCCGGGAGTACGCGCCGGTCATCAACACCCTCAGCGCGATTCTCTCCTGGGGCTTCGTCCTCTTTTTGCTGGCGCAGAACGGCAATCCCGCCTACAAGCTGGCGTGGATCATCCTGATTCTGGGCTTCCCGGTCCTGGGCGCGACCCTCTATCTGATCTTCGGCGGCAACCGCCTCTCCCCCCGTCTGCGCCGCAAGATGCAGGAGATTGACCGCACCCTGGCCGACCATCTGACCCAGGACGAGACCGTGATCGAGGCGATGCGGTCTGTCGATCCCGATGCCGTGGTCATGGCCCGGTATCTGGGCAGCACGGTCCACTGTCCGGCCTGCCAGAACACCGAAACCCGCTACTTCCCCTCCGGCGAGGACTTCTTCGCCTCGGTGCTTGCGGATCTTCCCAAGGCCGAGCATACGATCTATCTGGAATACTTCATTGTCGAGTTCGGGGAGATCTGGGATCAGATTCTGCGGATCCTGAAGCAGAAGGCCGCCGCCGGCGTTGAGATCCGCTTTCTCTACGACGACTTCGGCTGCATCCGCCGGCTGCCGCGGCACTATGACCGGGAGCTGGAGGCCCTCGGCATCCACACCCGGGCCTTCAACCGCTTTGTGCCGATGCTCGACTCCCGGCTCAACAACCGCGACCACCGCAAATTCCTGATCATTGACGGCAAAATTGCCTATACCGGCGGCGTGAACCTGGCCGACGAGTACGCCAACCGGGGCGATCACCGCTTCGGCCACTGGAAGGACTGCGCCGTGCGCCTGGCGGGCGACGCGGTCTATCCGATCACGGTCATGTTCCTGTCCATGTGGAACTACGTCCGCAAGTGCGAGGGCATCGATCCGCCTCCCGTGCTGCAGACGCTGCCGGAGGCCGCCGGCTTCGTGCAGCCCTATCTGGACAGCCCGCTGGACGAGGAGGCCGTGGGACGGAACGTCTTCATCAACATGATTTCCCGCGCCCGCCGCTACGTCTGGATCATGACGCCCTATCTGATCGTGGACGAGGCGATGGACGAGATTCTGACCACCGCCGCCAAATCCGGCATCGACGTGCGCATCATCACCCCCGGCATTCCCGACAAGCCCACGGTCTTCGAGATGACCCGCGCCAACTACGAGCCGCTTCTGAAGGGCGGCGTGCGGATCTTCGAGTACACCCCTGGCTTTGTCCACTCCAAGCTCTTCCTGGCGGACGACGAATCCGTTGCGGTCGGTACGGTCAACCTGGATTTCCGAAGCCTCTATCTCCACTTTGAGGACGGCGTCTGGCTCTACCGCGCCGCCTGCGTTTCGGACGTCCGCGCCGACTTTGACGCGACCTTCCCGCTCTGCCGGGAGATCACCGCGGCCGACACGGCGAAGGTCCGTCTGCCGCGCCGCCTCTACCGGGCGGTCCTGCGGCTGCTCTCGCCCCTGATGTAATCCAAAGCAGGAGCTTTCCATGATGAAAACGGCAATCAGACACATTTGGAATTTCATTGTCAGGCGGGTGTGCCCCGCCCTTGCGGCGGCAGCCGCGGCGGTTCTGGCCCCGGCCCTGCTCCTGACCGGCTGCGATCTGCGCAACCGCCGCCCCTCGTCGGACTTTGTTCCGAGCGGCACGGTGAACGCCGCGCCGGCACAGACGGCGGCCCATCCGAATCCGGATCCGGGCCGGACCGAGTCCGGCGTCTCCGGCCCGGATCTGACCGGCGACCCGGTGCGGACGGTCCTGTCCGAATCCGGCGTCTACAACGGGAATTTCACCTACAGCTACCGGATCCCCTTCCTGGATCTGCCGGACGCCTATGCGATGGGCTGCAACCGGGAGATCTCCGAGCGCTTTGACGCCCCGGCCCATGCGTCCCTGGACGCGATGCGGGAGCGGCGGGATCCGGAGCTCGCCTCCGTCAGCTTCACCTGGGACGTCTTCGGCTCCGTGCTGACCCTGCGGGTCCGAAAAACGGCGGCCGACCCCCCGGAAGAGGAGCTGGGCATCTATTGCGTAAACGCGGCCACCGGCGCGAAGCCGACGCTTGCCGCGTTCTGCGAGGCCGCGGGCATCCAGCCTGAGCGCCTGCCCGATCTGCTGCAGGAAGCCGTCCGCATCAGATTCCGGGAGCTTGCCGGAACCAAATACGCAGAAACCGATTCCGAATACACCACAGCCCTGACGCTGACGCTCAGCAGATTGGCCGATCCCTCCGCTCTGCCGATGGCGATGACGGAGGACGGCCGGCTGTCGGTCGCGGTTCTGTTCAGCCTTCCGTCCGGCGGCGGCCTGAACGAAGCGCTGATCCTGCCCTGAACGGAGAAAGGAGGGCATACATGCTGAAACAAAAAGGCCCTGTTGCCGTCATCTGCCTGCTGCTTGCCGTGCTGCTGCTCGGCTGCGCCGCGGAGCCGAAGACCCGGCCGACCCCTGCGGGAACCCTCCCGGGACTGGAGACCGGAACCGCGGAGAGCTGGGCGCCGGCGCAGTCCCAGAGCTTCCCGAATACCGATTACACCCTGCCCGATCTGACGGAGCAGATCGAGACCTCCATCGGGAACGAACCCACCGCCGCCCCGTGGACCGATGAGACGGTGCCGGTTTCCACGGAGACTCCTCCTGCCTCCGAGACCGCTGCCCCCTCTTCCGCCGCGCCGTCGTCGTCCGGATTCCCGGTCTCAAGCCCGGAGGACATCCCCGCGCCGACAAACCCGCCCGAAGCCTCCCCGCTGGAATCGATCCTGACCCGGGAGCTGGAAAATCTGGACGGCGTCTGGTCGGTCTACGCCCGGAACCTGAAAACGGGGGAGACCGTCTGCATCCATGACGAGCCGATGGTTGCCGCCTCCCTGATCAAGCTCTATGTGGCCGGCGCCTATTACGAGACGGATCCGAAGGCGGAGGACCGGAACTGGTGCGCCAGAGCGGATGTGATGATCAGCGCCAGCAGCAACGATGCCTGCAACGCCCTGATCGACCGCCTGGGCATGGACACGGTCAACGAGTTCATCCGCGGCAGGGGAGACGCCGACAGCGCGCTCAACCGAAAAATGCTGGAAAAGACCGACCGCGAAAACTACATCACGGCCCGGGCCGCCGGGGAGATCCTCGAGGATATTCTGTCCGGCCGATACGTCAGCGCCGCGGCTTCCGGCCGGCTCCTGCAGAATCTCAAGGAGCAGCAGCGCACCTGGAAGCTTCCCGCCGGCGTCCCGGACGGCGTCGAGACCGCGAACAAGACCGGCGAGCTCAGCGACACGGAGAACGACGCCTGCATCGTCTGGTCCCCGGGCGGTACCTATATCCTCTGCGTGCTCTCCACCGAGCTTCCCAATGTCATGACGGCGCGGGAGGAAATCGTCCGGATTTCCACCCTCGTCTATGAATACTTCAACGAAACGAACGACTGATACTAGGCTCCCAATAACGGAAAGGAGTGGAATCCATGCCATCATTTTGCGTCCATTGCGGCGCTCCGCTGAAACAGGGCGTCCGGTTCTGTACAGCCTGCGGCAAGCCGGTCCCGGCAGCCCGGCCCGACTCCGCTGCACCGCAGCCGGAGGTCCCGTCCGTCTGTCCCCAGTGCGGCAGGCCGCTGAAAGCCGGCGCGCGCTTCTGCACCGGCTGCGGCTATCGCCTTCCGGCTCAGCCGGCCCCGCAGCCCCCTCAGCCCCAGACCCGGCAGCAGCCCGCTCAGCCCCAGCCTGCGCAGCAGCAGCCCGTTCAGCCGCGGCCCGTTCAGCCGCAGCCTGCGCAGCAGCAGTCCGCCCCCCGACAGAACGCGGTTTATGCCGGCACGGCCGCCTTCGGGCAGCATCCCTCCGGCCGCCCGCCCGTCGGAGCGCAGCACAGCGTCGTCTGCCCCAGGTGCGGCAGACTGATTCCGCCGGGGAAGACAATCTGCGATACCTGCGGCGCCAGGATCTTGCAAAATGAACCGCCGGTGCCGGATGAACCGGATGATGAAGAGGACGAGACCCTGATCCGGGCCCAGCGCCGGCGTACCGGCATGTGGATCACGATTTCTGCCGTTGCCGCCGTCATCGTCGCGGCTGCCGTTCTGCTGCTGATTTTCTGGGATGACCTGTTCGGAAAGAAGAGCAGCACCGACGACACGGTAATCTTCGGCGAGGCAACCATGACTGCCACCCCGCGTGCGAGCACAACTGAGCCCGTGGAATCCACCGGCACGCCGACCGAAGCTCCCTCCACCGAGACCGCAGAGGCCACACAGCCTGCGACAGAGCCCAGCACAGAGCCGGCTGCCGAGTCGACGCAGCGCAGACTGTCCTCCGACGAGGCAATCACGATCGTCCGCTCCTTCTACGGCGGCGACTGCAGGATCCTCTCCGAAACGGCCGACACGTTCACGGTGGGCGTCTACAAGGAGGGCACGGACATCCTCTGCGGCATCATCGGCGTGGACAGGAAGACCGGGGAGCGCTCCGTGATTGCGGAGGTGGACTTCTCCGCGGCCGAGACCGAACCCGAAACCGAGCCCTCCGACACCGCCTGGACCGGCCCGGAGGAAGGACCTGGCTTCGAAGGCAACACCGACCCGGACAGGGGACCGGTGGAGGCCAGCAATGTGGAGGACGTGAACCAGGATGCAGTCATCTATGAGCTGGAGGAGGCCATTCCCGGCGCGAGCTATACCTTCACGGTGCTCGATCTCTACAACGGCGCATACTGCGGCACCGATACGCAGGGTGATCCGATGTCCTCTTCGGTCCTGATCGGCATCCCGGTCCTCTACGCGGTCAATCAGGAGATCCTCGACGGCAATCTGACCATGGAAAGCGAGCTGAGCGTGGTCAGCGGCAAGAGCTCCAGAGGCTCCCTCATCGGCGTAAAGACGATGACCGTTGCGGATCTGCTCGACGCGATGCTGCGCAAGAGCTCCGGCGACGCGATCTGCACGCTGATCCACGCGATCGGAAAGGACCGCATCAACGGGATCTGCGCCGACCACGGCTACTGGAGCGTCGACGTCAACAATTACATTGGCGAGACCGTGGACTACGATCCAGACTCGGACAACTTCGTCAGCACCTGCGATCTGTGCCGGATGATGTTCGAGCTCTACTGCGGGGAAGAGACGGACGACATCAACCGTCAGTACCTCCTCGACCACTTCGGCATCACCGAGGGAAGCTATCTCAACGACGGTCTGGGCAAATATGTCGACGGCGTCGTGGGCGCCTTCAACGGCGTCAAGTCGGATAAATTCAATGAAATCATCCTGGTGGAGCGCGGCGGACGGGCCTATGTGATGGCCCTGATGGCCAACGGCGCGTCCGTCAGCGATATTCTGAACGGCATGTCCGGGGTCGGAGAATACGTCGACCGCGTGATCGGAAAATAAGAAGGTTTGACCTTTGCCTGTCATATTTTTTCCCTTGACAAGCAGGCGGATCTGTGTTATACTGTGCGGGCTGTCAAGGGAATTGCTTTGACGCAAGGAGGATCCCGGGCATGAAGGTGGATAAACCGACGCTGTCGCAGCTTTTTGACTGCTATGGCGACCTGCTCACGCAGAAGCAGCGCCAGTGCTTCGACCTCTACTGCAACCAGGACGACAGCCTTGCCGAGATCGCGGAGCTGATGGGCACCAGCCGTCAGGGCGTCTACGACGCCGTCCGCCGCGCGGAGCAGCAGCTGCTGCGCTTTGAGCGGGTCGCGCTCTGCCTGGCCCATGCGCGCCGGGACCGCGCGCAGGCCGATGCGCTGCAGCGCCTGTCCGGCCGTCTGCGCACAGCCTCTCCCGAGGAGCTGCCGGAGCTCGCCGACGAGCTGGCCGCCCTCGCGGAGTCCCTGCGCCGGGACCCGGACCCAATCACCGAGAAAGGAGCATTCCCAGATGGCATTTGAAGGCTTAACCGAAAAGCTTTCCGCCGCGTTTCAGCGCCTGCGGA
>CAMOLY010000063.1 GCA_946619065.1 uncultured Clostridia bacterium
AAAGTTGTCCCCGTGGTTGTCCCCGAAGTTGTCCCATAAAGACGAAAAAAGGGGATTTGTCCCCGAGTTGTCCCCGATAAAAACGTTTTGGTTGGGTCAGGTTAAGTCAGAACAAGACAAAAGAAAAACCCCGGAAAACCGCATGGTTCCGGGGCTTTTGGGCATTTTGAAGTCTCGATCAGCGCTTGCTGAACTGCGGGGCGCGGCGGGCGGCCTTGAGACCGTACTTCTTGCGTTCCTTCATTCTGGGGTCACGGGTCAGGAAGCCGGCAGCCTTGAGGGCGGCGCGGTATTCGGGATTCAGACCCAGCAGCGCGCGGGAGATGCCGTGGCGGATGGCGCCGGCCTGGCCGGTCACGCCGCCGCCTTCGACGGTGCAGACGATGTCCACCTTGCCGATGGTTTCGGTGGTGTTCAGGGGCTGACGGACGATGAGCTTCAGGGTATCGAGGCCGAAGTAATCGTCGATGTCGCGGCCGTTGATGGTGATGGAGCCGGTGCCGTTCTCATAGAGGCGGACTCTGGCAACGGAAGCCTTGCGGCGGCCGGTGCCGTAGTGATAAGTTCTCTTGCTCTCGTACATTGTTCGTTACCTCCTTAGTCCTGCGTCCATTCGACGGGCTTCTGAGCGGCGTTCTTGTGCTCGGCGCCCTTGTACAGCTTCAGACGGGTCAGAGCAGTGCGGCCGATGGTGTTCTTGGGGAGCATGCCCTTGACAGCCAGCTCCATGGCGAAGTCGGAGCGGGACTCCATCAGCAGGCGGTACTTGGTCTCCTTGAGACCGCCGATCCAACCGGAGTGGGTGCGATAGTACTTGTCCTCGAGCTTGTTGCCGGTGAGGACGGCCTTGTCGGTATTGATGATGATGACGAAATCACCGCAGTCAACGTTGGGGGTGAAATCGACCTTGTGCTTGCCGCGGAGCAGGTTGGCGGCGATGACGGCGGTGCGGCCCATGGGCTTGCCGGCGGCGTCAAGGACGTACCACTTGCGCTCCACGTTCTCTTTCTTGACGAGTGTAGTGGGCATGTGTAATTCCTCCGTATGAATGAACAATTGTTTTGACAAATTCAGGGTGCGCCGTTACAATACTTCCTGGCGCCCGTTCTTTATACCACAGTTGTCCGGGCTTGTCAACGGAAATTTTCAAAATTTTGATTTTCCCCCGGAGAATCTCCGGAATGCTCTTTGGATCTCTTTTTTCCTCTCGTTTTCTGACTTTTCAATTTCTTTTTTGATTTGAGGTGATTCCATGCAGAAGATGCTCAGCCTGCTGCGAAGCTGCGTAGACGATTATCAGATGATCGAAGCCGGAGACCGTATTGCAGTCGGAATCTCGGGCGGCAAGGATTCCCTGACCCTGCTGATCTTGCTGGCGGAGCTGAAGAAGTTCTACCCGAAGCCCTTCGAGCTGGAGGCTTTCACCGTCGACATGGGCCTGGGCGGGATGGATTTTTCCCCGGTGGCCGAGCTGTGCGCGGACCTTGGGGTGCCCTATCACCGCGTCGAGACCCAGATCGGGCCGGTAATCTTCGAGCATCGGAAGGAGCACAATCCCTGCTCCCTCTGCGCAAAAATGCGCCGCGGCGCGCTCAGCGCCGCGCTCACCGCGGCCGGAATCCGAAAAATTGCCCTTGGTCATCACCGTGACGACGCGGTCGAAACCTTCCTGATGTCCCTGCTCTATGAGGGCCGGATCAGCTGCTTCGAGCCGGTGACTTATCTCGACCGAAGCGGTGTGACGCAAATCCGCCCGATGCTCTATCTGCCGGAGCAGATGATTGTCCATTTCGCGGAGCGGCAGGCGCTTCCGGTTGTGCACAACACCTGCCCGGCTGACCATCAGACCACCCGCGAGGAGGTCAAGGCGCTGATCCGGTCTCTGCACGGCAGCTATCCGGAGCTCAAAACCCGCATCTTCGGCGCAATGCAGCGCTACCCGCTGCACAACTGGGACAAGCGCCGGCCTCCCGTGCAGGCGCATCGCGTCCGCGAGGCGGAAAAGGAAAACGCTGCCGGCAACACGAGGACGGAGGAAGTCTGACGGAACAGAAGTCCGAAATCTGATCGGAACCGGCGGAATGCGCATAGTATCCTTGTTTTCGGGTAAACTGTGAAAAACCGGAAAGAAGGAGAGCGCAAGATGAGCGAAAACCAGACGAATCCCAATGAGCAGGCTTACGAGTTTGCGGAGAACTTCGGCGCGTCCCTGACGCGGTCCGCCGGCGGAAATGTCTACACGCTGACGATCATCGGCCAGATCGAGGGCCATCAGGTCCTGCCCGATACGGTCAAGACGACGAAATATGAGCATGTGATGCCGCTGCTGGCCCAGATCGAGGAGAGCGAGGAGGTCGACGGCCTGCTCCTGCTGCTCAATACGGTCGGCGGAGACATCGAAGCGGGCCTGGCCATTGCGGAGCTGATCTCCGGCATGAAGAAGCCGACGGTCTCGCTGGTTCTGGGCGGGGGCCACTCGATCGGCGTGCCGCTGGCGGTGGCGGCCAAGCGCTGCATGATCGCGCCGACCGCCGGCATGACGATCCACCCGGTCCGCATGAACGGAACTGTGGTGGGAGCGCCGGCGACCTATCAGTATTTCAACCGGATCCAGGCCCAGATCGTGGACTTCGTCGCGGCAAATTCCAAAATCTCGAAAAAGCGATTCGTGGATTATATGATGGCCACCGGCGAGCTGGCCACCGACGTCGGGACCGTCCTCTACGGCAAGGAAGCGGTCGACTGCGGCCTGATCGAGCAGCTGGGCAGCCTCTCCGAAGCCCTGGACTGCCTGCACGCGATGATCCGCGAAAACCGGCAAACGGCAGAAAAATAGAAAAACAGTGGAAAATTTCCGCTGCCTGTGCTATAATAAACCAAATGCGGCCACAGCCGCGATTTGGAGGCAGCTTATGACCTGGCTTGGCGCGATCCTGCTTGCCGCCGCAGCCGGCGTGACGGAGATTCTCCCCGTTTCCGGCTCCGGCCATTTCTATCTGATTGAAAAAATGCTCGGCCTGGAGCTCAGCGCCGCCGACACGGCGGCTTTCCGGGCCGCCCTGCACGGAGGAATCGCGCTGGCGCTGGTGCTGTTTTATCATCGCCGGCTCGGTCAGATGCTGCGGGATCTGCTGGTGGGATCCCGGAAGCCCGGGACCTCATTGCCCAGAAGGCTGCTGGTTCTGCTGACCGTCTCCAGCCTGCCGATGTTTCTGGCGCTGCTTCTGAACAGGACGCGCCTTGCCATCGAAGACAGCAGCGCGCTGCTCGCCTTCGTCAGCGGATTCCTGGCCCTGTCCGGCATCGCGCTCTTCTTCTCGAGCCGTTCGGCCCGGGAGAGAAAGGACCTTCCGCAGACGACGGGATACGACGGCTTTGTCATGGGCCTTGCCCAGATCCCGACCGTCTTTCCGGGCCTTTCCCGTGTGGGTCTGCTGCTTTCCGCCGGCTTCCTGCGCGGCCTGGACTACCCCAGCGCGCTGGAGCAGGCGGGGCTGATGGGCATTCCGGTTTACCTGGCGGCGGCCCTCACCCAGGGCCTGGGCGTAAAGAAGCTGGGCACGGCGACGGTTCCCGTGCAGATGCTCCTGGCCGGCGCCGGGATTTCCGCGGCGGTGGGCCTGTTCACCCTGCGGGTGCTGACCGAACGGGCTGCCTATCGCAAATCCACCGGCTATGCCTACTGGTGCTGGGGCGCGTCCCTGCTGGCTTTGGTCCTGTTCCTGATCGCCGCATGACAGATGATGGATGATAGGAGATCGTACATAAGATGAGTTCCAAAAAAACAAGTAAAAAGAAAGGCGCCTCCGCCGGGAAGCAAACCCGGAAGCCTGCCGGCAAGCAGACCGCGCTGCGCGAGGAGAGCGTCCTGTCGCATTTCCGGCGGGAGATCTGGGGCGGCGTTTGCGGCCTTCTGGCGCTGATCATTCTCCTGTGCAGCTTTGCCCGCAGCAGCGCGTTGGGGCAGTTCTTCATGGGCCTGGCCGGCAAGGTGGGCCTCTATGTCCTGCCGATCGGGCTGGTGCTCTGCGCGATTGCCCTGCTTTTCCACGGCGGAAAGCCCGTTCTGATGCGGGTGCTCTGCTCGCTGGGCTTTGCCCTGATGGTCTCTGCCATTGCCCATCTGGCCTCCGAAACGGAGTACCGCTGGAGCGGGGCGTTGATCGCCCAGCTCTACCGGGGCGGCAAGGCGGGGACCTCCGGCGGCGTGCTGGGCGGCCTGCTGGCGATGCTGCTCAGTCTGCCCGGCGGAAAGCCGGTCGGCTGGGCGCTGTGCATCCTCCTGCTCCTGCTTGCGCTCCCGGCCTCGCTGAACCTGACGCTGACCGGCCTTTTGCGGGCAATCAACCAGCACAGGGAGGAGCTGCAGAAGCAGAACCGGGTGAAGGAGCGCAGGGAGCCCGCCGAGGCGATTGTCGAGCATGTGGTCCAGCGCAGACAGGTGCGCGAGGAGCGCCGCCAGAAAAACCGCTTTGACTACGATCTCCCGGTGGATGAGCCGGTTCTTGCCGATCAGCCGGAAAAGCCGGCCGAAAAACCGGACAGAAAAAAGAAAAAGCAGATGCCGCCGGCGGTGCCGGAGGATGACGATTTCCTGGAGGTTCCGACCAGACCGGACATTGATCTGCCGGTGGACGACCCGATCTTCCCCAACCAGACCAAACCGACCGGGACGCAGACGCCGGATCCCAAGCCGAAGCAGCCGGAGCCCTTCCCGGAGGAGCCGAAGCTGATGCCGGATCCTGCTAATGCAGAGCCCGGGGAGACGATCCCGATGACCGAGGTCAAGGCCCCGCCCTCCGACAAGGTCAAGCCCTCGGAGGCACGGCAGGCGGCCGCGGAGATCGGCGCGCAGATTGAAAACACGGCGGTCCCGGAGCCCCCGCTCTACGTCTTCCCGCCGACGGATCTGCTCAACCGGGTCTCCAACGACAGCATCGACGCCAGCGTCGAGATGCGGGAAAACACCCGCCGTCTGCAGGAAAAGCTCTCCTGCTTCAACATCGACGCGCAGATTGTCAACGTGACCAGAGGCCCCAACGTGACCATGTACGAGCTGCAGCTCGCCCAGGGCGTGCGTCTGAGCAAGCTGACCGGCCTTTCCGACGACATTGCGCTGGAGCTCGGCGCATCCGGCGTCCGGATCTCCGCGATCCCGGACAAGAATTCGATGGTCGGCATTGAGGTCCCCAACAAACAGGTCAGCACGGTGGGCCTGCGGGAGATCCTGGAGTCCCGCGAGTTCCGCACCGCCCGCTCGAAGGTCTCCTTTGCGGTGGGCAAGGACATCAACGGCAACTGCGTGGTTGGCGACATTGCCAAGATGCCCCACGTGCTGATTGCCGGCACCACGGGCTCCGGCAAATCCGTCTGTACCAACAGCATCCTGATCTCCATCCTCTACAAGGCCACGCCGGAGGAGGTCAAGCTGATTGTCGTCGACCCGAAGATGGTCGAATTCGGCATCTATAACGGCGTTCCCCACCTGCTGATCCCGGTTGTGACCGACGCGAAAAAGGCGGCCGGCGCCCTGCAGTGGGCGGTCACCGAGATGATGCGCCGCTACCGGACCCTGTCCGAGGCCGGCGTGCGCGAAATCGAATCCTACAACAAGCTGGCGGCGACGGATGAATCGCTGGAGCATATGCCCAAGATCGTCGTCGTGATCGACGAGCTGGCCGACCTGATGATGGTCGCCGGCAAGGAAGTGGAAGAGGCAATCTGCCGGATTGCGCAGATGGGCCGCGCAGCCGGCGTCCATCTGGTGATTGCCACCCAGCGTCCCTCCGCCGACGTGATCACCGGCCTGATGAAGGCCAACATCCCGTCCCGCATCGCGCTGGTTGTCTCCTCCGCGATGGAATCCCGCATCATTCTTGACGCCACCGGCGCCGAGAAGCTGATCGGCAAGGGCGATATGCTCTATGCCCCGCTGGGCAAGGGCAAGAAGCGCGTCCAGGGCTGCTTCGTCGACGAGACGGAGGTTCAGCGCGTCATTGACTTTGTCAAAGCCAACGGCAGCGCGGACTACAACGCCGAGGTCCAGCAGGAGATCGAGCTCCGTGCGGCGCAGTCCGGAAAGAGCGGCGGCGCGGCTGCTTCGACCGCGTCGGCCGAACCGGAGGACGAGGGCGGCGACGAGCTGCTGCCCGCCGCGGTGGAGGTCATTCTGGAAACCGGCATGGCCTCCGTGTCCATGCTGCAGCGGCGTCTGAAGCTGGGCTACGCCCGGGCCGCCCGCATCGTCGACGAGATGGAGGAGCGGGGAATTGTCGGCCCCTTCGAGGGCTCCAAGCCCCGCCAGCTGCTGATCACCAAGGAGCAGTGGGCAGTCATGCAGGGCAGGCAGCCGGATCACGCCCTGTCGCCTGAACCGGAACCGACGAACCCGGAGGCGTGACGCTTGGCGCAAACAGTACGAGGGCGGCTCGGATTTCATCCGAGCCGCCCTTTTGCCATTACAGATCGTCCGCGTCCTGCACCGGCATGTCTGTGTGGATCACAGGCCGCCCGGTCCAGCTCCCCAGAGGATCGGCCAGCACGTTCGAGGCGTCGGTGCCGAAGCGCTCACCGGGAACCCGGTAGTCCGGCGGCGTGGTCCAGAACGGACCGGAGTGCGGAAGCGCCCCGGCGGTCGGGGTGACGAAATTCGGGTTTCTCAGCGGTTCCCCGATGGGGGGAATCTCAACCTGGGAGTTTTTCTTTTTGTGATTCATCATTGCTGCATCCCTCCGGCCATATTTTGCCCGAAAAACGCCGAATGATGCGCAAATGTGTCAAAAATGAGAAAAAGGTCCGGCACACGGGATGATCCGTGCGCCGGGCCTTTCGAACTTCTATTACAGATGTACGCGGGTTCCGCTCTCGCCGCGGACGGCG
>CAMOLY010000064.1 GCA_946619065.1 uncultured Clostridia bacterium
CCTCCGTCCCCCACAGACGGACCTCCGGTTCCAGGCGGATGCCGGAATTGGCGCAGACCCGCTCCTGAACCTGACGGATCAACTCCAGAACGTCGGCAGCAGTCGCGTGGCCGAGATTGACCACAAAGCCCGCGTGCTTCTCAGACACAGCAGCGTCGCCGACGCGGAAGCCCTTGAGCCCGGCCTCCTGAATCAGCGCAGCGGCGTAACCGCCCACAGGACGCTTGAAGGTCGAACCCGCGGAAGGCAGGTCCAGCGGCTGGGAATTGCGCCGCCTTTCGGACAGCTCGTGCATCCGGGTCAGAATGGCTTCCGGGTCCCCGGGCTGCAGACGGAAACGGGCGGAGAGGATGACCCCCTCCCGCTCCATAAACACGCTATGCCGATAGGACAGGCCAAGCGCCTCCCCTTCCACAGTTTCAATCCTGCCGTCCGGGGTCAGAAAACGGGCGGAAACGGCCACCTGGACCATCTCTCCGCCATAGGCGCCGGCATTCATATACATGCCGCCGCCGACCGTGCCGGGAATGCCGTGGGCAAACTCCAGCCCCGTGAGGCCCAGACGCTGGGCGAAAACCGCCAGCTTTGCCAGACTCAGGCCGCAGCCGGCTTCGATCTCAAGGTCTGAGATCCGCACAGCACTGTCCAGGCCCCGGGTCAGAACAACCACGCCGGGAATGCCCCCGTCCGGCGCCAGGATGTTGGTGCCGCCGCCGAGGATCCGGGAAGGGACTCCTTCCGCCCGGCAGAGCGCCAGACAGGCCAGAAGCTCGTCTTCGGCGGCGGGGCAGACCATAACCTCCGCCGGACCGCCGATGCGGAAAGAGGTATGCCGGGCCATCGGCTCAGCGGGCAGAACGCGCACGCCGGGCAGGGCGGCAGCAAAGAATTCATACAGGGACTGCTCCATGGAACATCACTCCGTTCGGTGGGATCCGGGCCATCCACGGCCCCGGGCGTTTCTTTGTTCTCATTGTATCACACGGGCGAGGAAGATGCAATTGATTTTTCGGATGATCTGTTTGCCAGACTCTGGATTTTATGGTATAATCCAAACCGGATTTGGTCGTTTCTCGGAGGAAAAACATGACACGTACAATTATGATGAACAAGCCCCGGGGCTTTCTCTCCGCCCGCTCGGACCGGGTTTTGCCGACGGTGATGGATCTGCTCCCGCCGGAGCTGCAGGATCTGCATCTGGTGGGCAGGCTGGATCTGGACACCGAGGGTCTGCTGCTGCTCACCGACGACGGAATGCTGGACCGCGCCGTCCTGCTGCCGGAGCGGGGCGTGGAAAAGGTCTATTTCTTCCGGGCCTTCGGGCGTCTGGATGAGGCGGCCTTTGAAAAGATGCGGGGCGGCGTCCAGCTCGGCAGCCCCGACAATGTCTCTCTTCCGGCCCGGGCCTGGCTGCAGGGCTACACGACGATCGGCGCCTGCGAGGAGCAGCTTCCCGCGAAGGAGCGCGAGCATCTGATGAAGAACGCCGGGCGGCCGGTGACCGAGGGCTTTCTGGCGATCCGGGAGGGTCGGAAGCACGAGGTGAAGCTGATCGTCAAGGCGGCCGGCGGGCACGTCTTCTATCTCAAGCGGCTGTCCATCGGCGGGCTGGAGCTGGACCCGGATCTGGCGCCGGGGCAGTGGCGGGCTCTGACGGAGGAAGAAATCAAACTGCTCAAGACCCCCGGAAACGGCTGACGCCGTTTCCGGGGGTCCGGTTTCTTTCTTCTTCTTTTGTTCGAGAATCAGCCGAAGAGGATGTCAAAGTAGTCCAGGTCCAGGGCTTCATCAGAATAGCGGATCTTCTGGCGGACAATGTCTCCGATCCGGTCAACGTAGCCGTCCGGGATCTCAGCGCCCTTGACCGGGGTGAACTTGCCGGTACGGGCGTTATATTCGCCCAGGTCGGTCTTCCAGCTGCAGTTCGGCCAGAGCACCAGCGGCTCGGCATCGGAGAAGATGTCGCGGCCGGGGAGCAGGCGGGAGTCCCAATCCACGCCGAAGAGGTTGGACAGCGTGGGGACAATGTCCAGTGAGTAGACCGGCGTATCCACGCGGATGCCCTTGCCCTCGAGACAGCCGCTCCAGATCAGCAGGGCGTTGTGGTCCTGGTCGAAGCAGTCGTCCACCGAATAGCCGTAGAGATCGTCCAGATAGCTCTCCGGGTTGCCCCAGGTGTCGCTCTGCTCCAGACAGTAGGGATAGTGGTCCGCGGTCAGAACGATGACGGTATCGTCCGCAATGCCGGCCTCCTCAAGCATCTCAATCAGGTCGTGCATTGCGTTTTCAACTTCGATATTGCAGGCGAAGAAGGCCTTGAGCGTCTCGGAGTAAGGCATGTTCTGGACCTCCTCCTTGTGCTTGTAGGACATGGAGTTGCCCTGCCAGGAGTAGAGGCCGTGGCCGGAGACCGTCATATAATAGATGCTGAAGGGCTGCTTGTCGATATAGAGCGGAACCGTGTAGTCGATCATCTCCTGATCGCTCTCGGGCCACTGCTTCTTAACGCCCTCCTCCATACCGTTGCCCATGCCGATGAACTTCTCGTAGCCGAGGTTCTCGTGGGTTTCGTCACGGTGGTAGTAGGTGTAGTCGTTGTTGTGGTAGGCGCGGGAGTAGTAGCCCAGACGCATCAGCTGGTTGCCCATCGTCAGGTACATGTTCTTGCCGATCGTCTCCTGGATGGATTTCACCGCGTCCGCCGGCTCGAGTCCGGTCAGAATGGAATACTCGCCGGTGGAGGTGCTGCCGCCCCAGGCGGGCTGATAATAATCGGTGATCTGGATGCCCTGGGTGTACATCCGGTAGAGGGTCGGCGTCAGATCCTCGCGGATCAGCTCCTTGGCAAAGCCCTCCGCCGCGATCAGGATCAGGTTCTTGCCCTTGAAGAGGCCGGTCATCTCGTTGGTCTTCGACGGCGTCAGGGAATTAACGTATCTGTGGAGCTTCGCGACCCGATCGCTCTTCGCAGAATCGATCAGTTCCTGGAAATCCAGGGCCATCACGCTGTAGGGCTTCTCAGGCTCCGGGCGCGTCATTTCGGTCGGTGTCTCGCCGGTGCCGGTGGGGTCTGTCACGCCGGTTCCGGTCTCGTCCTGCGTCGGCGTCTCGCCGGTGACAGGCGGTGCGTCGGTGGGCTTCAGATCCCATTCATGGGTCTCGTCTCCGCCCTTGACATCCAGCGGGTCGCCGGTGGGCTTGCCGCCGTTGATCTCCTGACGGATTATGGCCACCGGCAGACCGAAGCTGTCGGCCGCTGCGGTGAAGGTATAGGAGTCGGTCAGGGTTCTGGTATCCGCGGAGATCACCAGGGCAAAGAAGACCGCAACGACCATCACGATCAGGCCGCCGGCTGCGAGAAAGCGACGCACGCCCCGGGTCAGGATCCGGCGCAGCTTCAGATAGCGGTTGGCCAGGAACCAGAGGACAATCGGCAGCGCAAAGAGCAGGATGCGCCAGAAGCCGGCCAGAATCAGGCCGAACATTCGCTTGGAAAAGTCCTCCTGGCCGGCGTTGCCGGAGCCGGAAATGATTTCTTCAATCGTATAGTAGTTCTTGAAGGAGTCGAGGATGAAGTATTCCAGCAGGAACATGAACGACCAGAAAATCGATACGATCAGGCCGAGCACCAGATGGACCTTTCGGTTCCGGGAGATCGTGGGAATCAGAGAAAACAGGAGCGCAAACGCCAGCGCAAACAGGGCAATGCCAAACCAGCGGCCAAAGCCCGGGGACTCTCGCAGCAGCTTGTTCGACCAGATATGGAACAGCAGCGTGTCGTACAAAAAGCAGATGAAAACCAGAACCCAGGGCGGGATTGGGCGTGAACGGCGTTTTCTGGCAGTCTGCTTTGTGCCTGCTTCTGTCGCAGCGCTCCGGCGCCGCCGGGCGGCATCTGTGGAGTATTGGTTCATACGTTCAAAATTGCTGACAGCAGCGTTCAGGCTGCCGGAGCCGTTCCCGGAGCCGGCAGGCTTGCGCCGGAACTCATCGCGATTGTCCATTCTGTTCCTCCTGAGATTCATCCTTCTCCAATGAAAAAGCAGACCGTCCGATTCGCGCTGCGGAGACGGATCATCCGCTTTTTCGGTTAAGTATCGGGCTCAGCCGGCAGTCCGGACATTGTCCTGACTCGGCGTTTCAATTCTGGAAATGTCCGCTCCGATCCCGCGCAGCTTCTCGATCATTGCCTCATAGCCGCGCTCAATGTAGTGGGCATCCTCAATTGTGGTCGTGCCGTCCGCAACAAGGCCGGCAATGACCATCGCGGCGCCGGCGCGAAGGTCACAGGCCTTGACCGAGCAGCCATGCAGCTTCTCGACCCCGTCAATCACCGCGACCTTGTTGTCCACCTGGATCGACGCGCCCATGCGGTTGAGCTCGAAGCAATAGCGGAAGCGGTTGTCATAAATCCCCTCGGTAATGATGCTGGTGCCGCGCGCAATCGCCATGCAAACGCCGACCTGGGACTGCATATCCGTCGGGAAGCCGGGATAGGGCATGGTTTTGATGTTGGCCCGGCGGAGACGGCCGGTGCTGACGACGCGGATCGCGTCTTCATACTCGGTGATCTTCGCGCCCATCTCCCGCAGCTTGGCAGTGATGCACTCCATGTGCTTCGGGATCAGGTTCTGAACCGTGACGTCTCCACCGGCTGCGGCGGCGGCCGCCATGTAGGTGCCGGCCTCGATCTGATCCGGAATGATGGAATAGCTGCCGCCGTGCAGCGCCCGGACGCCGCGGATCTTGATGACATCCGTGCCGGCACCGGAGATCTTCGCGCCCATCGCGTTGAGGAAGTTCGCCAGATCGACGATGTGCGGCTCTTTGGCGGCGTTTTCGATATAGGTGGTGCCGTTGGCAAGGACGGCCCCGATCATGATGTTCATCGTGGCGCCGACGGAAACCACGTCCAGGTTCACCCGCGCGCCGCTGAGTCCCGCTGCCGGCGCCTCCGCGCAGACGTAGCCGTTGATCAGCTCGACCTTCGCGCCGATCGCCTCAAAGCCCTTGATGTGCTGGTCGATGGGACGGGGGCCGAAGTTGCAGCCGCCGGGAAGCGCGACCTTTGCATGGCCGAAGCGGCCGAGCTGGGCGCCGATCAGGTAATAGGACGCACGAATCCGGCGAACCAGCTCGATCGGAGCCACAGAATCCCGGACGTTGGTGCAGTCGACCTCAATCACGTTCGCGCTGAAGCGGCGAATGGACGCGCCCATCTCGTCGAGGATCTGCAGAAGCAGACGGATATCGGAAATATCGGGAACATTCTCAATGCGGCAGACGCCCTTGACCAGCAGCGTCGCGGGGAGAATGCCGACCGCGGCGTTTTTCGCGCCACTGATCAGGATGGTCCCCCGCAGCGGTTTGCCGCCACGAATGACATACTTGAGCATGGATCTAATCTCCTTTACAAGAGAAAAAGCTATAAATCCGCATTTTTCCATTTTTAACCGGATCATTATAGCACAGGATTCCGTATTTGTAAAGTACCAGATTCCCGTCCGACGGCATGCTTGGCCCAGGGAATCGACCGCAGAAAAAATTTTTGGTTTTTGAAAAAAAAACACTTGCATTTTGAGAGGCTCTGTGCTATTATACTTAGGCGCAATGAGCGTGGTATGCGCCAGTAGCTCAGTTGGATAGAGTGACTGGCTACGAACCAGTAGGTCGGGGGTTCGAGTCCCTTCTGGCGTACCAAAACGAAAATCCTGTCGGCAAAAGTCGGCGGGATTTTCGCTTTCTATGCATCCATCTGCGGGTACCATTTTTATCTGATCAGGTACCCTCATTTTCTCAGATTCATGCTTCCATTTTTCGGGGCTTTGTGTTAAAATATGGGAAACCGAACGGAATACCGGAGGCCGGAGTCAGCCTGTTGTTGACAGGGGGCGGCCGGCCGATCGAACAGGAGGATCATCCGTATGAAACTGGGCATTGTGGGACTTCCCGGCGTCGGAAAGACGACGCTTTACAACGCGCTGACCGGCTCCAAGGCGGAGACCGGCGGCTATATGGGCGCTTCCGCCAAGCCGAACATTGGCCAGGCCAAGGTGCCGGACGAGCGGCTCGACTGGCTCGCCGAATACTACAAGCCGAAAAAGTACTCCCCCGCCAGCATCGACTTTGTGGACGTGGCCGGCGTGGACAAGGGCTCCGGCCGCGGAAACGCGGTGCTGCAGAACATCCGCCAGACCGACGCGCTGGTCCATGTGGTGCGCTGTTTCAACAACAGCAGCCTCTTCACCGACCCCGCCGACGCCCGCTCCGACGCCGAAACCCTTGAGCTGGAGCTGATTCTGGCAGACATTGAAGTGGTCGAGCGCCGCCTGGAGAAGGCTAACAAGAATCTCAAGGGCGGCGACAAGAAATACAAGCGCGAAGCGGAGATGTGTCAGCAGCTCCTGGCTCACCTGTCAGAGGGCAAGCCTGCCCGGACCTTTGCCTTTACCGAGGAGGACAGGGACATTCTCCAGGACGGCGGTCTGCTGTCCACGAAGCCGGTCATCTATGCCGCGAATCTCGACGAGGACGGCATGGCGGATTACCGGAACAACGAGCAGTTTCTGGCGATTTCGGCGCTGGCCGCCGAGGAGGGCGCCGCGGTTCTGCCCGTGGCGGCAAAATTTGAGGAAGATATTATGGACATGGACGCCGAGGACGCTCAGATGTTCATGGAGGAGCTGGGGCTCACCGAGCGGGGGCTGGACCGTCTGATCAAAACCTCCTATGAGCTGCTGGGCTATATCTCCTTCCTGACCGCCGGACCGGACGACGTCCACGCCTGGACGATCACCCGCGGCACAAAAGCGCCGAAGGCTGCCGGCAAGATCCACTCCGACATCGAGCGCGGCTTCATCCGCGCCGA
>CAMOLY010000065.1 GCA_946619065.1 uncultured Clostridia bacterium
ATCAGCTTGGTGGCCTTGCCGTCTGCCACCACCTGCATGGCCTCGATGGCCTTGAGCTTGATGACCTGCTCGTCGGGATGCGCCTCGTTCAGGAGCTTGAGAGAGTCGGCGGTCGCCTTCTGCACGGCCATAATCGCCTGTGCCTCGCCCTCTGCCTTGAGGATGGCGGCCTGCTTGGCGGCCTCTGCGCGAAGGATCGCGGCTTCCTTTTCGGCGGTGGCCTTCAGAATCGCGGATTCCTTTTCGCCCTCGGCCACCAGGATCGCGGAGTGCTTCTGGCCCTCGGCCTGCAGGATCGCCTGACGGCGGTCACGCTCAGCCTTCATCTGCTTCTCCATGGAGTTCTGAATGTCGGCGGGGGGCAGAATGTTCTTGAGCTCAACGCGGGTGACCTTGATGCCCCAGGGGTCGGTCGCCTCGTCGAGGATGGCCCGCATTTTGGTGTTGATGACGTCGCGGGAGGTCAGCGTCTGGTCCAGCTCCAGATCGCCGATGATGTTTCTCAGCGTGGTTGCGGTCAGCGTTTCCATCGCGACCATCGGCTGCTCCACGCCGTAGGTGTAGAGCTTCGGGTCGGTGATCGAGAAATAGACCACCGTGTCGATCTGCATCGTGACGTTATCCTTGGTGATAACCGGCTGAGGCGGGTAGTCGAGGACCTGCTCCTTGAGGGAGACCCGCTTGGCGATCCGGTCCAGGAAGGGGACCAGGGCGTGGATGCCGACGCCCCAGACGGTCCGGTAGGCGCCGAGGCGCTCGATGACGTAGGCGTAGGACTGCTTGACCACATGGATGTGCTTGAATACAATGTAAATAAATAAAATAATGGCAACTGCGGCAATGATATAACCTGTGTAACCCTCCATCGTATGAACCTCCTAACATAATATTATCAGACTTACTTTTCTGGTGCGGGAATCACGATGACTTTTACGCCCTCCACGGACTGCACGGTGACAACGCTTCCCGCCGGGATCGGATTCCCATCCGCCGAGCGGGCGGTCCAGATGACGCCGTTGAGCTTGACTGCGCCGGTCGCTTTCAGATTGTCGACATCTTCGGTGACGATGGCCTGCTTGCCCGCCATGGCGTAGACATTGGTCTTAACCTTCTTCGGATCGACGTATTTCTGCAGGAAGGGGCGCAGCAGCAGAAGCAGAGCCATGGAGACCAGACCGAAGACCAGGATCTGCAGCCAGAGCATTCCGCCGACCAGCGCGGCGATCATCGCGGCGATGGCGCCGGCGGCAAACCAGAGGCTGATCAGCGCGACCGTGCCGAACTCGATAGCCAGGAAAACGATTGCGAGAATGAGCCAAAACATGTAGGACATGGCTGTTCCTCCTTTCCTGTGCCTATCATACTCTATTTTCCGCCGCTTGTCAATTCCGTATCCCACGCAGGAAAGAATTGTCATAGAATTGTCATTGCACTTCGCTGTCGAAAAACGGTGGATTTTGCCTTGCTATTTGCAGCTGAAGAAGGTATAATATGGAGGAATCAGGGGGTGTTTTGATGGATTTAATGGACTTCTCCGTTCCCTGCCTCTTCGGCCTTGAGGGGCTCGTCGGCGAGGAGCTCAGGCGTCTGAAGCTGGCCGACGTCCGGGCGGAAAACGGCAGCGTGCGGTTTCGCGGCGGCTGGGAGGCGATGGCGGCGGCGAATCTCCGGATGCGGATGGGAGAGCGGGTTCTGCTCCGCCTGGGCGCGTTTCCGGCCCACAGCTTCGAGGAGCTGTTTCAGGGTGTCAAGGCCCTGCCGCTGGAGGATTTCATCCCAAAGACCGGCAGATTCCCGGTCAAGGGCTACTGCCTCGATTCGCAGCTGCACTCGGTCCCGGACTGTCAGGCGATTGTCAAGAAGGCCGCGGTTGAGCGGCTGGGCGTCCGCTACGGCCTGAACTGGCTGCCGGAGACCGGCGAGCTGTATCAGCTCCAGTTTGCGATCCGCAAGGATGAAGCCGAAATCTTTTTGGATACCTCCGGCGCCGGTCTCCACAAGCGCGGCTACCGGGCGGTGGGCAACGACGCCCCTCTGCGGGAGACGCTTGCTGCGGCAATGGTGGAGCTTGCCCGCTATCGGGGCAGAGATTATTTCTGGGATCCCTTCTGCGGCAGCGGGACCATCGTGATCGAGGCCGCGCTGATTGCCCGCAATCGGGCGCCGGGCCAGCTGCGCAGCTTCTCGGCGCAGAGCTGGAGCTGTGTTCCGGCCGAGGTCTGGGATCGGGTCAGGGCCGAGGCGAAGGACACCGAATTCCGGGGCGAATACCGGCTCCTGGGCTCCGACAACGACCCGAAGAGTGTTTCGATCGCCATGTCGAACGCGAAGAAGGCCGGCGTCGGAAACCTGATCCGCTTTGAGGAGGCGGACGCGACGAAGCGGGATCTGCCCGCGGAGGGCGGCGTGATCGTCTGCAACCCGCCCTACGGCGAGCGGATGATGGAGCAGCGCAGCGCCAAGCGCCTGTATCAGGCCTTCGGAAAGCACATCCGGTACGCAGACGGCTGGAAAAAATACATCATCACCTCGGAGCCGGAATTTGAACACTACTTCGGCGCCCGGGCGGATAAAAAACGAAAGCTCTACAACGGAATGATCCAGTGCTGTCTCTATCAGTATTATAAAGGGGAAAGAAGAGCATGACGCATCTGTTTCTGATCAACCCTGCCGCCGGAAAACGCGACTGCACTGCGGCTCTCTCCGCGCAGATCAACGAGCTTTGCACCGCCAGGGGCCTGGATTACCGGATCCGTGTTTCCAAACAGCCCGGGGACATCACCGTATTCACCCGCGAGGCTGCTCAGAGCGGGGAGGAGACCCGCGTCTATGCCTGCGGCGGAGACGGGACGCTCAACGAAGCCGTCTGCGGCGCGGCCGGCGCGGAGCACATCGCGCTGACCCACTATCCCTGCGGATCCGGAAACGACTTTATCAAGAATTTCGAACACCCGGAGGCCTTCCGGAAGCTGAAAAACCTGCTGGACGCCAGCGAAGCGACGCTGGATCTGATTCAGGTCGGAGACCGGTACAGCCTGAGCATCTGCTCCATGGGCCTGGACGCCCGCATCGGCACGGAGATTGCAAAGTACAAGCGGCTGCCGCTGGTCAACGGGACCGGCGCATACACGCTTTCGATCCTGGCGAACCTGATTCGGGGCATTCACCGTCACTATGTGGTGGAGGTGGGCGGCCAGCGGATCGACGACCGCTTCTCCATGATCTGCGTCTGCAACGGCCGCTTCTACGGCGGCGGCTATGAGCCCGTCCCGGAGGCGAGGCCGGATGACGGGAGGCTGGAGGTCCTGCTGGTCAACCGGGTCACGCGGCTGCAGGTCCCGGGAATCATCGGCAAGTATAAGGCCGGCAAGTGGGCGGAGTTTCCGAACCTGTTCCGCCATTACGCGGCAAACCGGGTCGTGATCCACTGCGACCGCGAGGAGGTCATCAATCTGGACGGCGAGGCCGCCTCGGGAACCGACGTCGAGATCTGTCTTTCAGAGAAGAAGCTCCGCTTCTTCTATCCAGCCTGCACGCAGCTCGCCGAGCCGAAAAAGGACTGACCGGCGCATCGACCGTCCGCCCGGAAGCGGTTGACAAGCCGCCGCTGCGGCGCTATACTACATACCGTTAATACAATTCGGAAGGAGTTTTCCATATGCTCGAACACATTTCCACCCCCAATGCCCCCGCCGCGATCGGCCCGTACTCTCAGGCTGTAAAGGCCGGCAATTTCCTCTACCTGTCCGGCATGCTGCCCGTCAATCCCGCGGACGGCACGATGGCAGCTCCGGAGATCAAGGCCCAGACCGCGCAGATCCTGAAGAACATTGACGCGCTTCTGAAGGACGCCGGCTACTGCGAGGCGGACGTGGTCAAGACCACCTGTTTCCTGGCGGACATTGCCGACTTCGGCGCTTTCAACGAGGTCTATGCCGGCTATTTCGTCAACAAGCCTGCCCGCTCCTGCTTCGCCGTCAAGGATCTGCCGAAGGCAGCCCTGGTCGAGGTGGAAGTCATCGCCTGCAAGGCGTAAAAAACTGCGGAAGCGGAGGAACAACCTCCGCTTCCGCGTTATGTGGCGATCTGTCTATCGGTGCTCCACGCGCACGTGGCCGCTGTCGCAGGCGTCGTCCAGCATCCGCAGCAGCCGTTCGGCGTAATCGCCCAGCCGCTGGCGGAGCAGATCCTCGTGCTTGAGGATGATGATCCGGTCCTTGCCGGGATCCGTGAGCACGTCGTAGACCGCGTCGAGATTTCTGCTGCAGTCGTCGGGGAGATTCAGCTTCTGTCGCAGCAGCTCGTGCAGAGAATCCCGGTCGGTGACCCGTTTTCCGTTGATGGTTGCTCTCATTTCAATCCCCTCCGTAGAGCAGTGTGAAACTCTCATAGTGGTCGTCGGTATAGTAGATCAGCCCGTCGTTCGAGAAAACGATCCGTTTTGCCCCCCGGGACCGTGCGCCGGCGGTGTCGATGTCGCACTCGGTCCACTTTCTGCCCGGTGCGTCCGGCAGCCTGCCCTCATAGTTGCCGAAGCGTCCTCCGCCGATGCTCTTGCCCGGGGCGTAGGGCTCCAGAGACCCGCCGGGCCATCCGAGGCTCTCCGCCTCGCGCTTTGTAATGTAATTGCCCGGCAGATGTCCGTATGTGCGGAGATAGGCGGCCACCTCGTCCTTCGAGTCATACCAGCCGTCCTCGTCCAGGTCCGGCAGGCTTTCGGAGGTCGTTTCCGGCGCTTCCGTCGGGACAGATGCTTCCGCTGTCTCCGTGTCGGTTTCAGGGGCCGGGAGGGTCGTCTGCGCGGGGGCAGATTCGCTCTCCGGAGCGCCGGTTGTCGGTTCGGCGGTCGTGGCTCCGCCAGTCCCGGTCGCGGGATCCACGATCACAAGATCATAGCTTGGGTTTGACTGCTGCGTCTGGGCTTTCTGAACGGAGCAGCCCACCAGCCCAAGCAGCAGAAGAAGACTCAGAATCGCGCAAAGGATTCTTTTCATGCAATCCACTCCTTCCGGAAACTGCGCATATTATAGCAGGCTTTCTCTCAAATTGCAAGCGCTCAGGTCTTCGAAGGGAAAACAAGCGAAAAAACGTTTCCGTCATTTTGACAGGAGGATCGGCAAATGATAACAGCCTATCAAAATATCTATTCGTCACCGGCGGACCGCGCCCGCTTTGAACAGCTTTCCCGGAAGCTGTGCGGCCTCGGCCATGGGCCGGAGCAGATCCGATATTTTTCCGCCCCGGGCAGGACGGAGCTGTGCGGCAACCACACCGACCACCAGAACGGCAGAGTCCTGGCGGCGGCCGTGGATGTGGACACCGTCGCCGCTGCGGCGGAGAACGGCACAGACCGGATCCGTCTGGACTCGGAGGGTTTTCCGCCCTGCGAGCTTTCGGTCCACCCGGAGCAGAATACCGATGTCCCTGCCGGGACGACTGCCGCGCTGCTCGCGGGCATGATCTCCGTCTTTGCGCCGCTGTGTGAGCTGCGGGGTCTGGATCTCTGCGCAAGCTCAACGGTGCTTCCGGGCGGCGGTCTGTCCTCCTCCGCCTCGGTCGAGGTGCTGCTGGCGGAGATTTTCAGCGACTATTTCGGCCTCGGCCTCGGGGCGCTGGATCTGGCGGCTCTGGGGCAAAAGGTCGAGAATGAGTTCTTCGGAAAGCCCTGCGGTCTGCTGGACCAGGCAGCCTGCGCCGCCGGCGGCATTAGTTATCTGGATTTCGGCGATCCGGAGAAACCGAAGCTGGAAAAACTGCGTTTTGATCCGGAACGCTTTGGTTATTCGCTGTTTCTGATCTCCTGCGGCGCAGACCACGCGGATCTGACCGCCGAGTACGCGGCGATTCCGGCGGAGCTGCGCGAGATTTCCGCGGTTTTCGGCGCAAGGACCCTTTCGCAGGTCGATGAGGCCGCGTTCTGGGACCGGATCCCGGAGCTGCGGGAACGCTGCTCTGACCGCGCGGTCCTGCGGGCGATCCACATCTTCGATGAAAACCGCCGGGTCGACCGGATGCGCCGGGCGATTCTGGACGGAGATTTCTCCGCTTATCTCTCTGTTGTCCGCGAGTCCGGCCTCTCTTCCTGGCGCTTTCTTCAGAATATCGCCCCCCGCGGCAGCCTGTTCCAGCCGATGGCGTTGACCCTTGCCCTGTGCGAAAAGCTGCTCGGCGGCGACGGGGCCTGCAGGGTCCACGGGGGCGGATTTGCAGGAACCGCCCAGGCCTACGTTCCCTTCGGACTGGCCGACAGCTTCCCCGACCGTCTGGAGCGTCTGCTTCCCACGGCCTCCTGTCAGCGCAGAAGATTCCGTCCCGCCGGCGCAACGGAGATCACGCTTTGATTCCGCACGCCCCGACCGGATTCGACGGCTGAAGCCGCAAAAGGTCGAAAAATGTCGAAATATGGGGATAAAAATGCTGTAAATGCCGAATATTTTTCCTTGAAAAAACGAGGTTGTTGTGATAGTCTAAAACTGCTGAGAGAGAAAAAAGGCAATACATCGATTTTGCAAGGAGAGGATATAATGGATAAACATACGAAGGTATTGGTCGCGGACGGAAACGAGTCCTTCTGCGAGAGTTTAGAAGATTTGCTGCGCGAGCAGGGCTACGATGTCATTGGAACAGCCTGTGATGGAGACCGGGCGGCGGAACTCCTGCAGGGGCAGATGCCTGACGTCCTGATCCTGGATCTGCTGCTTCCCCGGAGGGACGGAATCAGCATCCTCAAAGAGCTCCCGAAGGAAAACCGCCCGAAGATCCTCCTGCTCTC
>CAMOLY010000066.1 GCA_946619065.1 uncultured Clostridia bacterium
AATTTTCCTGCCGAAGCGGAAGAAAAGTTTCATTCTTCTTTGGTCTGCCCCTTCCTGCGGAATCTGGCCTGCCCCTTCCTGCGGAATCATGCTTGACTTTCCCATCCCGAAGGGATAAACTGTTCATATTACAAAAACACGGAGGAACCGGAATTGAATCAAAATCTGAAGGCCATCGCAAGGGAGATCCGCTGCGATACGATCGCCGAAATCGCCCATCTCGGCGTGGGCCACATCGGCGGCTGCCTGTCCGTGATCGAGCTGCTGACTGTGCTCTACTTCGACGCGATGCGGATCGACCCAAAGCACCCGGATCAGGCAGGAAGAGACCGCTTCATCTGTTCCAAGGGTCACGCCGGCCCCGCTGTCTACGCGGCGCTGGCGAACCGCGGCTTTTTTGACAAATCCGTCCTGCTGACCCTCAACCAGTGCGGCACCGATCTGCCGAGCCACTGCGACAGCCGGCGCACGCCCGGCATCGACATGACGACCGGCAGCCTGGGCCAAGGGTTTTCCTGCGCGGTCGGCGCGGCCCTGGGCTCGAAGCTTTCTGGCGACGGGGCTACAATCTACACCCTGATCGGCGACGGAGAGAGCCAGGAGGGCCAGATCTGGGAAGCCGCAATGTTTGCAGCGGCCAAGCGTCTGGACAATCTAATCGCCTTCACCGATTTCAACGGCCTGCAAATCGACGGGCCGGTGGCCGAGATCAACGACATTGGGCCTCTCGGAGCAAAATGGGAGGCCTTCGGCTGGGATGTGATCGAAGTCCCGGACGGCAACGAAATTGAACTGGTCCGCACCGCCGTCAAACAGGCGCAGGCAAAACACCAAAACGGAAAACCGAAGATGGTGATCCTGCACACGAAGAAGGGCTGCGGGATGAAATGGGCCGAGGAGCTGGGCGCTGCGAACCACAACACAAGGGTTCCGGCCGAAATCGCGGAGGAAGCCATCCGGCTTCTCAGACAGGAGGGCTGAGCCATGCAGATGCGGGAAATATACGCCGAGTGTCTCGGCGAACTGATGAAGCAGGACAGGAGGCTCGTCCTTCTGGATGCGGATCTGGGCAAGGCATGCGGCACCCTCGGTCTGCGGGAGCGATTCCCGGACCGGATCTTCGACTGCGGGATCGCGGAGCAGAACATGGCATCCATCGCGGCAGGACTGGCAAGCTATGGCTTCACCCCATGGATCGAGAGCTTTACCCCCTTCGCGACCCGGCGGATCTGCGACCAGATTGCGATTTCAATCTGCTACGCGGGCCAGAACGTCAAAATCGTGGGAACGGACCCCGGCATCACCGCCGAGCTCAACGGCGGCACACACATGAGCATGGAGGACATCGGCGTCCTGCGCTCGATCCCGGGCATCGTCATCTTTGAGCCGGTGGACGAGATTCAGCTCCGCGCCGCCATGCCGGTCCTGCAGGAATATCCCTGCGCCATCTACATGCGGCTCGTCCGCGGCGAGCAGCTGCCGGTCTTCGGACCGGACTACCGCTTTGACCTCTTCCGCGCCGATTCTCTGCGCGAAGGCACGGATCTGAGCATCTTTGTCAGCGGAATCTTTACACGGGACTGTCTGGACGTCGCTGGGGAACTGGCAGAGGAAGGCATCTCCTGCGAGGTGATCAACGTCCACACCATCAAGCCGATCGATCGGCAGACGGTCCTCGAATCGGCCAGGAAGACCGGCGCGGTGCTGACGGTGGAAAACCACAACATAGTCGGCGGCCTCCATGCGGCCGTGCTGGAGGCGCTCTCACAGGAGCGGATCCCGGTCTCCGCCTTCGGCGTACAGGACCGCTTCGGCGAGGTCGGCCGGCTGGGCGAACTCAGAAGCGCGATGCATCTGACAAAAGAAGATATCAAAAAGGCAGCCCGAAATGCGGCTTGTCGGAACAAAGGAGCGTAACTATGAAACTTGCAATCGGAAGCGATAAATCCGGCTTTGCCGTCAAGGAGGCCGTCAAGACCTATCTGGCGGGAACCGAACACGAGATCGACGATCTCGGAACCGTTGATCTGAGCGACGTCCATCCCTACTATCAGGTGGCGGCCGACGTGGCCACGAAGCTTCAGGACGGCAGTTATGACCGGGCAATCCTGATCTGCGGCACCGGCGCGGGCATGAGCGTTGTCGCCAACAAGTTCAAGGGCGTCTATGCGGTCGCCTGCGAGAGCCTGTATGCCGCTAAGATGTCCCGCGCGATCAACAACGCAAACGTCCTGTGCATGGGCGGCTGGATCGTCGGCCCCGAGATGGCTGTGGAGCTGGTCAAAGCCTTCCTCTCCACCGAATGGTGCCAGGATCTGGAGCCCTGGCGCGCTGAGAACATGCACAAGTTTGCGGCGAAGGTCTCCGCAATCGAGGATGAGATCTATGGAGCTTGAGTTCCTCTATCAGCAGCCGGTCCGGATCCGCTTCGGCGCGGGTACGTTCAGCCGGATCGGCGAGACGATGAAAGAATTTGGAATCACCCGCTGCGTCGCGGTCTGCGATCCGTTTCTGGAAGCCAGGGTCTCCGCGCTTTCGTCTGAGACGGGGAAGATCTGCGGCGTTTTCTCCGGCGTGGAGCCGAACCCGCAGCGCTCCGGCGTGGATGTCGTGGTCCGTCTGATCCGGGAAAACCGCGCCGACGGCGTGATCGCTGTGGGCGGCGGCAGCACAATGGACACCGCGAAATTCGCGGCTGCTGTCGCGGGCGAGGCTGGAGATGCAATCGAATTCTTCCGCGGCGAGCGGCCCTTCCCGCAGACGCATATTCCCGTGATCACCGTTCCGACGACGGCGGGCACCGGCAGCGAGGTCACGCAGGTCTCCGTTATCAACAACGGCAGCGAGAAGAAGACGATCAACCATCCGGCCTTTCTGCCGGCTGCAGCGATTGTGGACCCGGAGCTGACCTGCTCGGTCCCTCCCCGCACCACGATGAACACCGGGCTCGACGCGATGGCCCACGCGCTGGAGGGCTACTGGAGCCGCGGTCATCAGCCGATCTGCGACCTGATGGCCATCGAGGCAGTCCGTCTGACGCTGGAAAACCTGGAACCGGCCTGGCGCGACGGATCGGATCTTGTGGCGCGGACGAACATGTCCCTTGCGGCCCTGCTCGGCGGCCTGTCCTTCGCCCTGCCGAAGACAGCCGGAAGCCACGCCTGCTCCTATCCCCTGTCGGAGGACTATCATCTGCCCCACGGAGAAGCCGTCGCCCTCACCCTCGACAGCTTTGTGCGCATCAACGCGGACCAGCGGCTGGAGTTGCTTTGCCGCCGCATCGGTCTGCGGGACACGGAGGAGCTTGCCTCCCGCATTCTGGAGCTGAAAAAGCTGGGCGGCCTGCGCACCCGCCTGTCTGAGCTCGGGACGGTTGATTTGAACAAGCTGGCCCATGACGCCGCAGTCCACCCCCTGATGCAGAACAACCCCGTCCGCATGGACGAGGCCGCTCTGCGGCGGATGTTTGAAGCGCTGGCATGAAGGGGAAAAGCGTCTGTATGATGCTGGCCATGGTTCTGGCCTGGTCTGTCTACTACACGGTATCCAAGATCCTGGTGGACGCCACAGGCTCGGCCTACGTCACCGGCTTTCTGCTCCGTCTGGGCGCGCTTGTGTTCCTGACCGCTCAGATCTTTGCCGACGGCAGCGCAAAGCAGATGCTCAAGCAAGGCCGGAGCGTTTGGATCCTGCTGCTGATTGGCGTATTCGGTTTTCTGCTGGACCTCTTCGCGAATCTAGGCTACGCAGGAGGCTCCCTCTCCACGGGCACTTCCCTGCTCAAGACCGACGTTCTGATGGTCAATCTGGTCACGGTCGCAGTCTATCATAAGAAGCTCTACTCGACAGACTGGCTGGGTACCGGGATCATGCTGCTGGGCGTTCTGCTGGTGCTGGGCGTAGATTTTTCCGGATTCCGTCTGCATCTCACCGATCTGTTCTTCCTGCTGAGCGCCGCCTGTGTCACAGCCAACGCCTTTCTCATTAAGAGCGCAGAGGAAAAGCGCGGCAAGGACAGCGACACGATTTCCTATTATAACAATTTCGTCGTATTCCTGCTTTTTGGAGCCTTCACGCTGGTCCGGGGAGACCTCCGCGGCATCGGCGAAAAAGCCTTCTCCGGCTTCTGGCCGCTGGTCCTGCTGGGCGGTCTGGCCCAGACCGGCATCTACTTTTTCTACTACCGCAATTTGCGGCGGCATGAGGTCTGGGTGGTCAAGCTGTGGCTGCTGGGAATGCCCATCGTCAGCAGCCTGATTGGCGTCGTCTTCCTGCATGAAAGGCTCACCCTCTGGAAGCTGGTCGGAATCGCGGTCGTCCTCATTGGCGCGGGAATCATCCTGCTCCGATCGAAACTGCACCCGGAAAAAATGACCGGGAAAGGAGAAACGCATGACTTTGCTGAATCAACTGAAGCTCGCAAATCCGAATCTGCCCCTGTTTGACGTCTTTGATCCCGCTTTTTCCGCCTACGGACGCGTTCTGGACCTGCCCGGGACAAGGGTGCTGGCAGAAGCGCTCGCGGAAACCCGGATCCCCGATCAGGGGAACCGCTATGTCGCCTCCCAGCCGGAACTGGAAGCCCTGCCCATTGTGTCGGAGTTGGAACGCACCGTCTTCGGTGGCATGGCAGTGCAGGCTGGCTTCTGCAACGGCCGCGGGAACAGGCTCAACGCCGAGGAGTACCACAAGTGCAGCGAGGTCAATTTCTCCACTACCGGCCTTGTGCTCCTGCTGGCAAAGCAGGAAACCATCCGGGAGCGGTCCCTCGATTCCGCCTCCGTGGTCGGGTTTTATCTGCCGCCGTTGGTGCTTGTGGAAATCTACCCGATGGTGCTGCATTTTGCGCCATGCCGGATATCGGAGGACGGATTCAACTGTCTGGTTGTCCTGACTCAGGGTACCAACGAGCCTCTGGAGCGGGTTGATCCCTGCGCGCCGGGCGAGGAGAGTCTGCTTTGGATGAGGAACAAGTGGCTCCTCTGCCACCCAGATTCCCCCCAGGCAGCCAACGGGGCTTTTATTGGGATTCGCGGCGATAATATCAGCCTGGCGCTTCCCGGTGCAGCGAAAGCGTAAAAGAGTGAGATAGTGAAATGATAAACAAGCTCCCGGAACGGTTGACGGTCCGGGAGCTTGCTTTCGTCTATATGAATCAGTCCAGCAGTTTTTTGGGGATCCAGCGGAGATAGTCGCCGGAGACCAGGCTGTAGTCGATGGAGCGGAAATTTCCCTCGATGCTGCTATGGTAAACCGCCTCGCCGTGGCTATGGGCATAGACCACCTGGTGGGCGCCGTATTCTTCTGCCAGAGCAGTAAACGCGCTGGTCCGCTCCAGCAGATTTGTCGGCGGGTAGTGGAGGAACATCAGAAAGCGGTTATATCCGGACGCGCGGGCGGCCTCGAAGGAAAGCCGCAGACGGGTAATCTCCCGCCGGACCAGCGCCTCGGCCTTTGCCTCGGAGGCGTGATCCCAGTCGCGGATCCGCCCCTTTTTGTCCAGATAAAACGGTCCCTCAAAGCAGGCGCCCTTCGTCCCGACCAGCGCATAGTCCCGGTACACGGCGAAATTGTTCTGCAGGAAAAACAGCTTCCCGGCGTAGCACACGTTCAGCCGCGCTGTGTGGCCTACGTCCCAGAACTGGTCGTGATTCCCGCGCAGCAGGATCTTCCGTCCGGGCAGGTCCATGATATACTGAAAATCCCGCTGGCACTGGGTAAGATTTTTCCCCCAGCTGTGATCCCCCAGCAGGATCAGCGTATCGTCGTCCGACATCAGACGTGCGCAGTTCGCTGCCAGCTTTTGCGTATGATTTCGCCAGACCGGGTCCGTTTTCTGCATCGGCGCCGGACATTCCGACTGAAAATGCAGATGCAGATCACCGATTGCAAACAGACTCATATCCGCGCCGACCGGCCGGAGAGCCAGGCCTCCACAGCGTCCGTCACTTGGTCCAAATGCCGATCGTAGCAGTGCGTCTCGTCGGGGATCCGGACATAGGTGCAGGATTCATACAGCTTCGAGAGGGTATCAGACCAGTACACGGGGACCGTCTCGTCTGCCGCGCCGTGCAGCAGCAGAACCGGCTTGCAGAAGCCGCTAACCGCCTCCTCCACCCGTATCGTCTGGGCAACGCGGATATAATTAGGGCCAACCGGATAATCCGAGCCGGCCGCCCCATCCAGCGGCAGGTGCTCCGGATCGAAGCGGATCCCCAGCAGGTCTCCCCTTCTCGCCGCCTCAGGGATCATCCACGCGGGCGAGAACAGCAGCAGCCCGGAAATCCGGTCGCGCATCATATCACCGGTCAGCATCGCAGTCAGGCCTCCCTGGGAGTGTCCGGCCAGCCATAGGCCGGTGACCTGGGGCAACTGCAGGCTATAGTTGAGGGCATTCAGAGCATTGGAGATCCACTTCCACAGGGTGTGGTCGCGGAATTCGCCGCCGCTTGTACCGTGGCCGTAGAGATCGAGCCGCAGCGTGCCGAAGCCCGCACGGTTGATCGCCCTGCAGATCGCTGTGTTCTGCCGCTCCTCCATGCAGCCAGTGACCCCGTGCAGAAAGACAACCAGCGGAAAGCGCTCCTGCCCGTTTTCGGGGAAATCCAGCAGGCCGTTGAGGACAATGCCGTCGTCATAGAGTCGGATCTGTTCCGCCATATTCATTCCTCTTTCGTTTACATGACGTATTTGTTCCGTCGCGCTTCGCGTCGTAGTGGCCGCTGACCACAGCGGCCATGGCGCGAAGCGCTTTTGCGGGGTTATG
>CAMOLY010000067.1 GCA_946619065.1 uncultured Clostridia bacterium
CCGGGGCCGCCGCGCATCATGTTGACGATGACGGCGGGGACTTCCGCGCCGGCGATCGTGGAGATGCCTTCCTGCTTCAGCGAGATTCCGGGGGAGGAGGACGAGGTCATTGCTCTTGCGCCGGCACCGGCAGCGCCGAAGACCATGTTGATGGCGGCGAGCTCGGATTCAGCCTGCAGGAAGCAGCCGCCCACCTCGGGGAGTCGGCGGGACATGTACTCGGGGACGTCGTTCTGCGGGGTAATCGGGTAGCCGAAGAAATAGCGGCAGCCGGCCTGAATAGCGGCTTCCGAGATCGCTTCGCAGCCCTTCATCAGTTTCAAAGCCATTCTTCTTCCTCCTTACTTCTCGATGCGGATGGCAATGTCGGGGCAGGTCTTTGCGCAGGACGTGCAGGCGATGCAGGCCTCCTGATTCACGACTTCGGCCGGATAATAGCCCTTCGCGTTCAGGTGGGACTTGGAGATTGCCAGCACACCCTTTGGGCAGAGGCGCACGCACAGACCGCAGCCCTTGCAGGTGTCTTCCAGGATGGTTACTTTAATCATGGCATATCCTCGCTTTCGTTATTGTTAAATTGGGTTGGCCAATATAACGACTTGGTTAGGGAATAGGGAATAGGGGACGGGGGAGTTTAGGCAATAGGCAATAGGCAACAGGCAATAGGAGACGGGGGTTACGAGTCACTACTCACCGTAGTGGCCGCTGACCCGTAGTGGCCGCTGCTCCGTAGGGGCGCATATCATGCGCCCACAGAGCGGGACCGGGAACGATCAAAACCACCGGAGCCACTCTCTCACCGTGGGCGCACAGTTAAGTGACGGCCCAAAGACGCAAGCGGAGCGCTGCGTGTATGGTTGCCGGAACTTATGCAGAGCTGTGCGCCCCTACGGAGCTGGATGTTTCCCTTTCGTCCGGTTCGCAGCGGCCACAACCCCCGTCAGGCAAACGGGGATTCGGCAACAGGCAATGGGGCAGGGGGTTACAGTCCTTCTGCCAGGTACTTGTCCCAGCTGCGGTGCATCTGAATCTCAATGGGCCAGCGTGCGCCGATGTATTTGCGCTCCAGACCGTGGGCTTCGGCGTAGCGTTCGAACTCGTCCAGGACCTCCTTGGTGCCCACGGTGGCCCGGACCGGCAGGCCGGTCTGCTGGGACAGACCCTTGACCAGCTCGTAGCCCTGGATCAGGTGGCTGACGTCGGTCATGCCGGCCAGATTGCCGTTGTTGATGATGCTGTCGGCCAGGAGTCTGCCGGATTCCTGGATCGCGGCCAGGGAACGCAGGGCGCTGGGCACGTCCGCAGCCATCGGCCGCAGCGGATTGACGATGAAGGGGATGTTCAGCCGGTCCTTGGGAATGTTGTTAAAATGCTGCTTGTACTGGCCCAGGGCCACGGAGCCGATGTCGTCGCCGCCGATGTCGAAGATCACCGTGCCCTCGCCGGGGGTGAAGGCGGAGTAGACCCTGGCCGAGAGGGCCAGAATTTCAATTTTGTCCAAGGCAAAGGGCGGGGAGATCAGCTCCACGCCGGCCGCGCCGAGCACGTCGCCCCGTTCGCTGGAGCGGAAATAGGCGTTGATGACGTCCAGATCAACGAGGGTGCAGGGGCCCTTCTTCACGGCCTGCAGGGCCAGATTGATTGCCAGCTCGCTCTTGCCGCTGCCGAAGCTGCCCAGTAATACCCAATAATCCTTCATCCGGATGTACTCCCTTCCGCGTCTGTCTGGTACGTTGTCAGACAACTGAGCATAGTTGTCCGACGTTGGTCTTATTGTATCAAATAACAGGCCAAAAGTCAATGCGGTTTTGGCAAGAATCCTGAAAACCGGGGCAGAAAGTGTCCGCCGCACGCTGTGTCATAAAAAACACCCGGCGAGCGGCAAACCGATTCGATTTGCCGCTCGCCGGGATGAATCACCGGCGGGCGCGCGCCGTTCATACCAGGCTCCCATTAAAACCTTTCGATTTTAATGGGAGCGCAGCGTGCGAACGCCAACGCGCCTCCAGCGCTATAAAATGCTTTTAAAAGCATTTTATTGGCGTTCAGTATAAGGCCCGGTATAGAAGGAGGGGTTTTCCTCGCCCGGGGTGCGTTCGGAGTACCAGACGCGAAGCCCGCAGTCCGGGTCCAGCCCGGCGCTCTCTCCCTCCGCCATACCCGGGATGACGAAGTCGTAGAGCAGGTTTCCGGCCGCGTCGAAGATGCAGATGTGCTCGCCCTGTTTCAGATTGAAGTTGACCAGACAGCCGATCAGGCTCGTGTGGTGCTTGCAGTTGAAGACCAGCAGCTCGCCCGGCTCCATGGTCAGGCCGGGCATCCGGCATCTGCCGGTCTGATCGGCGCGGTTTGAGATGTACAGGTTGCCGAGATACAGGGGCTTGGTCCCGACGTTTTTCAGCTCGAACCAGTCCTGCTTGCCGTTGGCGCTGACCTCGTTGAGAACCAGCCGCGCCTCGGGAATCGGTTCTGTTACCAGGGTGACGTTCACGGTCCCCGTCTGCCCGGCGGGAATCGTCAGCACGGCGTCCCGGATCTCTCTGCCGTCCACCAGCCAGTGGGAGAAACGCCGGTCGGGCGCCGGCGCGGCCTCCAGCGTGACATTGCAGCCGGAGAGAAATTCGGCCTCATAAGGGGTGCCGAGCGGGACTGTCAGATTCCCGATCCGGACGCCGCCGCTGCCCTGCGCGTCGAGATGCAGCGTGTAGCTGCCCTCCGGCAGAGAGAAGTGGCTGCGAAGCTTGGCGATGACCTGATCCCTGCGGATCGCTGCGTTGTGACACACCCGTTCATACGCCTCTTCCGAGGTGCCGGACAGGCTCTGCCGGATCAGCGCTCCGAACGTTGGATTCTCGCAGCGGGCCTCCAGCGCGGCCTTTTCGCGGGCCAAAGCGGCGGTCACCGCATCCGGAGACAGGCTCTCGTTGACAAGGTTCATCACCACCGTGACCAGTCGGTCGCGCCAGGGCTCATAGCGGACGATCCAGCTCAGCAGGGGAGAATAGATGCTCCCGTCCGGGCGCAGCATCCGGTCGAAGGCGTCCGATTCGAAGAAATAGGCGCGGTCCAGATCGTAGAGCAGAAACCGCCAGCGCCCGTCCGTCCAGGGCATGCCCGGGATCGGATCGCCGGTATAGCGCCAGATGCCGTAGTTGTTCAAAATGCTGTCGAGATTGTTGCAGACCAGCTGAAAACCGTAATAAAGGAAGAGACTGTCCAGATCCACAAGGGCTTCCAGCTCGTTCCGGGCTTCGGGATCCTGCGGATCGCGTTCGATCAGCTCGTTGAGTCCGTTTGACTTGCGGAAGCTGCCCTCCGTATACTGGTTCCATTCCAGCAAATCGTCGTCCACCCCGTAGAGATCCCCCAGATAATCCCGGTTCAGATGGGGCTGCAGCAGCATGTAGCTGTAAAAGCTGCCGTTCAGATAGACGAGACAGGGCTCGCTCTTTACCACGCCCGCGAACCCGGCTTCCCGGGCAAGCGGGTAGAGGGACTGGGTGATCAAAAAGGTGCTGTCCCGGTCCTGGCCGCCGTTTTTCAGGACGATCTTGTTGAATTCCCGGCTCTGGGAAAGCGCGGAGGCGTCCGCCGTGTCGAGATTCAGCCAGGAAATCGGAAAATCCTCGTATTGCGGGCCGGCCCACTTTGCCGTCAGACGCAGGGACTTGACCGGCAGATAGGCAGAGGAACTGCCCGAAACGCTGAGGCCAACGTCCTGTTCGCCCAGCAGGGTACCGTGCTGATCCAGGAAGGTGACGTGGGCGTCGCGGATCCAGCTTTCGCCGCGATTCATAAAATTCGCCGGCCTTGCCCAGCTCGGGAGGGCATCGTAATCGCCGCCGCCGTTGATATAGTCGTCCTTCGTCTTGCCTTCGATCATGATGCCGCGCTCGTAGCCGTAGAGATTGTCCGGATCCGTGGTGATGAAGACCAGCTCCATCCCCTCGGGCAGCTCCGCGTTTTCTTCCGCGGGAATCACCTTTGTGTAGCAGGGCGAAGTTCCACCCCGGTAAAAGACTGCTGCGCGGACCACCGGCAGCGAGGACCAGTCGCCCGCCGGAAAAGACAGGGGCTCCGTGTAGCGGGGGCTGGCCTTGTCCGGCACCGAGGCGTCGAGGGTATAGCGGATCTGCGCCGAATCCGGAACGTTGTCCGCCGCCCGGATCTCGACCAGAACCCGATCGCCCTCGTAGCGGGGGACGATGCGGAGCAGATCCCCGTCCGTGTAGTGAAGCAGATCGTCAACCGTCCGCGTCTCCCGATGGCGGTACAGGAACAGTGCCCCGACAAGCGCCGCGGCAAGGACGACGATGGCAGCCCATTTCAGACGGGCATTCATCCGACGGTCTCCCCGGACTGCTCCAGATAGTTCACGCCGTTCACGCCTGCGGCTTCCTTCAGTGCCTTCAGCAGGTCCGGATCCAGCGCCTTTCCGGCGGAAACCTCATAAATCAGCTCCTGTCCGCGGCCGGTCTGGTTGGCGGCGCGCAGGCGGAAGGATTTGCAGTGGGCGGAGACGATTCCGTCCAGGGCAGCCGGATCGGCGGTCGCGTCTGCGCGGATGACCACCAGATACTTCCGGATCATTGCGGCCCGCAGACTGAGCAGAATCAGGATCAGGGCGATGAACAGGACCGAGATCAGGGCCAGCTTGAAGTTCTGCGACCCGACCGACAGGCCCTCCACCACGGCCCAAAAGATGTAGACGGTGTCCCAGGGATCCTTGATTGCAGTGCGGAAGCGGATGATCGAAAGCGCGCCGACCATGCCGAGGGAGATCACGACGTTGCTGGAGATCATCATCATGATCACGGTGGTAATCAGCGTCACAGCCACGTTTGTGGCGTTCAGCTTCGCGGAATAGGCGGTGCCGCTGTGGGTCAGACGGTAGGTGACAAAGATCACCGCCGCCATCACCAGGGCGAAGGCCAGCATAATCAGAATGCTGCGGGCGGTCAGCACCGTGTTTCCGTTGAAATAGGTTTCCAGAATGTCTTTCTTGGACATGGGAATTCCTCCTTGCAGTTGCTTCGGATTCGGGTCAATACAGCCAGGCGGCCAGACCGAGGCGGCCGGAGGTGTATTTGCTGATCGAGACCCGGTGCAGATTTTCGTGGTCCAGGACCTGGGACAGAACGCGGGGCAGGACCCGGTTGTATTTGACCTCCAGCAGAACCTGGCCGTCCAGAACCGTAAACCAGGGCAGATCCCTCTCGTAGAGCCGGAGATCCAGCTCCGACCCCCGGACCCGGGAGTCGAAGGTCAGTCGGGTGGAAAAGGCGTCCCAGGTGTAGGCGCGGCGGTCGTACTCGATGAGGGCTGCCGGCTGATAGAGCCCCAGCGTCATCAGTGAGTAGAGGCGCAGCGCCGTCTCACTGCCGATGTCCAGCAGGAAGGACCGCTCCCCGTCACACAGGGCCAGCGCCTGTTCCCGCGACAGCAGCAGGCTGGATTTGTGCTGGAGGTCGCCGTTTTTTTCCTTGAGCTCCAGCTTGGCGTCGGGCTGATCCTCGTCGTAGATGCGCAGACGGATTTTCTTTCTCCGCCAGACGCCTGCGTCCTTCTCCGCGTAGTCGATGTTGTGGAAGGAGTCGAAATAGAGACTGCGGACGCGGTAGCCCTCCGGGCCGAAGGCGTCGGCGTCCATCAGGCAGGCCAGCTTTTCCCGCAGCCGGAGCGCGTGGGCGTAGTCCAGCAGATATTTTTCCTCGGTCCGCCAGACCGAGAGCACCGGCTTGTCCGGCTGGCGCGCCATGGGCCTCACTCCTCTCATCGCAGCATTCTGCGACAGTTTAATTATACAAATTCCTGCAGGGAAAGTCAATCGGGAATCTCCGCCAAGCCGCCTGCCGCGGCCGGTCGCAGACTGTCATAGCGCGCAACGCCGAATGGTCGGGAAGAGGGATCATATGAAACGATGAAACTATGAAACTATGAAATTATGAAACTATTTCGGTGTCCCTTCGGGACGATTGAAATACATGTTCCATATCAGAGATGGAATGATCCAGTAGATCCGCAGCGGCCGCTGACCCGTAGTGGCCGCTGACCACAGCGGCCATATCCCCCGTCGGCCATAACCCCCGTCAGACCATAACCCCCCGAAGGGAACCGGTGGGAAGAAACCGGGAAAGCTCTCTCGCCGTGGGCGCACACTGTGCGCCCCTACGGAGCATGACGTTCTCCTTTCGTCGGGGCGCATATCATGCGCCCACAGTACGGGACCGGCAACAATCAAAACCACCGGGAAAGCGCTTCGCGCCATGGCCCGTGTGGTCACGGGCCACTACGGACGGCAGCATAATACCCCGTAGTGGCCGCTGACCACAGCGGCCATAACCCCTCGTCAGCCATAACCCCTCGTCAGCCATAACCCCCCGTCAGCCATAACCCCCCGAAGGGAACCGGTGGGAAGAAACCGGGAAAGCTCTCTCGCCGTGGGCGCACACTGTGCGCCCCTACGGAGCATGACGTTCTCCTTTCGTCGGGGCGCA
>CAMOLY010000068.1 GCA_946619065.1 uncultured Clostridia bacterium
CCTCTGAACCACATCGGCTCGGAGGCGTTTTTCGTTATCTCTGTTCAGTCTATTATTTCAATCTCGTCTTCATCAAGGACCACATTCAGCCCGCAGCCGTTGTCCCAGGCTATTAGAGATATGATTTCCGAGTCTATCAAATGGTGGAAGCAGCAATTTACAAAAATGGCTCTTTCACATTGGCGGCGTTACGAAATTTAACGATGCGGGTGCTTTTGTTGAAATAGCAATCTTTAGCCATCTACAGATGTGGCGCAATTGGCAGACGCACCCGATTTAAGATCGGCATCCCTGTGGGTTCAAATCCCACCATCTGTACCACTTCATGTTGCGTGCAGCTCAGTTGGCAGAGCGCCGGGTTGTGGCCCCGGAGGTCGGCGGTTCAAGTCCGCTCACGCACCCCATACGGGACCTTAGCTCAGTTGGTAGAGCGGCAGGTTGAAGCCCTGCGCGTCCCTGGTTCAAGCCCGGGAGGTCCCACCATACATATTCGCCCACGGCCTGGTCATTTCCAAAACCGGCTGCGGGCGATTTGCTGTCCCTGGGTCGTATCACCGTTTTCCAGCCGGAAATATCCTCTCTTTTTACCTGTCTTCAGTTGAAATCCAACCTGTTTTCAAGTATAATGCAAGTGAAAAAACCGCAAGGAGTTGTTTTGTCAGAGGGATCGAACAAGGGTGCAGCGATCAATGCATAATTGTTGATGAGGAGGAAAATGCAATGGGCCCATTTGCAATCATCGTTCTTGTAATTGTTGCCGCCGTTGCCGCTTTTATGGCTTATAAGATCTGGATCACGAAAAAGAACGGGATCGAGACAATGGCGGTCGTAAGCAACATCACAGAGGAGACAACGATGGATTCGGACGGATCCAACACGTCCTATACCTACTATGTACGGTATACCACATCCGACGGCGTACAGCAGGAAGCCAAGATCGCCAACATGGGTTTCAAAAAAGGACCGGAAATCGGCGACCGAATCAAAATCAAGTATTTGCCGGAGAAGCCGAACGCGGCGGTATGGATCCGCTGAGGGCAAGCTGGTAAAGGAGAACGGACCATGAAAAGCATTATCATCCTGAACGGTGCCGGAAAGAAAAACGGCAACACCGCCGCCATGATCCGAGCGTTTTCTGACGCGGCGAAAGCAAACGGAAACGAGATCAAAGAATTCTATTTGCAAACCATGAACATCCACGGCTGTTTGGACTGCGGCGGCTGCCACAGAAAGGAAAAGGGCAGCCTGGAGCCCTGCGTCCAGAAGGACGATATGTATCAGATCTATCCCGCCTTCCGGGAGGCCGACGTGATCGTATTTGCCTCGCCGGTCTACTGGTGGGACGTTACCGGCACGCTGAAAACAGCGGAACAGTATGTTCACCAAGCTCAAGCTGTCCGTAATCGTAAGGGTGGCCAGCAAGCTGCTGGGCTTCGGCTTTCAGGATATCCGGATCGCCTACCTGGGCCCGGGCCATGAAAAATACGAGGGGAAAACCGTCCATGAGGTCGCCAGGGAAGAAAAAACCAGCGACCTGAAGGCCTATCTGAAGCTCTGCGAGCTCAGCGATTTCAAGGGCCGCGTCAACATGGGACCTTACTCCACGCCGGAGATCATTCACGAATTCGAGCACAACGAGCACTGCCTGTACATGACCGACGCCTGGGTGGAGGAGCACGGGGTCCAGAATCCCGCCATCTACGACTGCTATCCGAAATTCCTCCGGGACGCGCTGCTGGGCATGGGGGATACCCTGCCCAGGACCGTTCACCGCATGACCGGTGCTGCCGCGGACCGCTTCCGGATCAAGGACCGCGGTTATCTGCGGGCGGGCTGCTTTGCCGATCTGACTGTGTTTGATGAAGACGCCCTGCGAAACGGCGTGCCGGATCAAGAAAAGTCCTTCGGGATTGAAAAGGTTTTCGTCAACGGCAGACTCGTTCTGGACGACGGGAAGCTGGACGAAACCGCGCTAAAAACCTCAGGCAGGGCGATCCGGATCAGCTGAGCGCGGCATTGGTATGAACTGGCATGGGTGTTGGCAACCGGTATCTGTTAACTCCGCTCCTCCGGAAGGGCGGATCAAACAGACAGCCGCCCAAAACCCTGGATGATCCGGGTTTTTCATGGCCGGGGGCCAAAAAAACACAAAGTCTTTCCAAGATACCGGCCCCGTTATTCCCTGCATGCAGGGACCGAACCCGCGGTCTGCCGTTTTTCGGCTCTTTCCGCACGCGGTTCCAAAACAGAAAAGGAGGAACCAATCCATGATTTCACTGCTGATCTCCTTTGGAGTATTGATCATCGGGTATTTCGTTTACGGAAAAATCGCGGAGAAAATCTTCTCTCCCGACGACAGACAAACGCCGGCGATCGCCGTGAACGACGGCGTGGACTGCGTTCCGATGAAAACCTGGAAGGCCTTTCTGGTGCAGCTGCTGAACATTGCCGGAACAGGACCGATCTTCGGCGCGCTGATGGGCGCTGTGTTCGGACCGGTCGTGTTCCTGTGGATCGTCCTGGGCTCCATCCTGGGCGGCGCGGTCCACGATTACATGAGCGGCATGATCAGCTCGCGCCACCGGGGGGCTTCCATCGCGGAGCTGTCGGGTTCCTATCTCGGCAAGGCCGCCAAATGGGTGATGCGCATCTTCTCCGTAATCCTGCTGGTGCTGTGCGGCACGGTATTTGTCACCAGTCCTGCCGGGCTGCTGGACAAGCTGACGCCGGACTGGATGAACGGCAGCTTCTGGACCGTGGTGATCCTGGTTTATTATCTGCTGGCCACCCTGCTGCCCATCGATAAGCTTATCGGGAAGCTCTATCCGGTTTTCGGCGTTCTGCTGATCGTCATGGCCGGAGCGGTCATCGGAGGGATCCTGTTCTCCGGCGGGACCTATACCATACCGGAGCTGTCTCTCCGAAATCTGCATCCGGAGGGGACGCCCGTATGGCCCTATATGTTCATTACGGTGGCCTGCGGCGCGGTTTCCGGGTTCCACGCGACCCAGTCTCCCATGATCGCCAAATGCATTCAAACCGAGAAAGCCGGGAGAACAGTGTTTTATGGCGCCATGATCTCCGAATCCGTGATCGCCCTGGTTTGGGCGGCGGCGGGCGTCTCCTTCTACGGCACGACCCAGCTTCTGAACGACGCCCTGCAGAGCGGCGCGTCCAACGTGGTCTATGAGATCTCCACCGGCGTCCTCGGGGGTTTCGGCGGGGTCCTGGCTGTCGCGGGCGTGGTGGTCTGCCCCATCACTTCCGGAGACACCGCCTTCCGCAGCGCAAGACTGATCCTCGCGGAGACCTTTCATTTGGAGCAGAAATCCATCAAAAACCGCCTGCTGATCACGATCCCGCTGCTGGGGATCGGCGGTCTTCTGACCTGGTTCGCAATCGCGAACGACAAAGGCTTTCAGACGATCTGGCGCTATTTCTCCTGGAGCAATCAGACCCTGGCCATGATCGCGCTCTGGGTATCCACCGCCTATCTGCTGAAGAAGGGGAAATTCCGCTTCGGCTCTCTGCTGACGGCCCTTCCCGCCGCCTTTATGACTTCGGTGAGTCTGACCTATATCCTCATGGCGAATGAGGGCTTCCGGCTGGATCGAAGCGTTTCCTGCATTGCAGGAGCCGCGGCCGCGGCCGTGCTGCTTGTGATCTACCTGGCTGCCCTCCGGAAAAAGTGTCGCAGCCTCGGGAAATAAGCAGACCGCTTTGCGCTGTGGGGAAAGAAAACGCGGCATTTTTCCGCGCAGCAAAGTCCCCACGAGCCGGAGAACGTCGGCGGAGCTTCCGGTGAAGCCTTCCGCTTTGAAAACGAATGGCCCGGCCGCGAAAGCGCCGGATCACACAACAGGAGGAAGCATGCGAATCATCACGATCAGCCGGGAATTCGGCAGCGGCGGGCGGGAGCTGGGAAAGCGGCTCGCGGACCTGCTGGGTTTCGATTATTATGACAGTGAAATCATCGCTGCTGTCGCGCAAAAGAGCGGAATGGACGAGGATTACGTCGCCAACACCCTCCGGGACCACGGCTGGCGCAGCCAGCCCATCTCCTTCCGGGGCACGCTGAGCTCCACGGCCTATCTCCAGGCCTCCAAGATCAATCTGCTGCTGGAGCAGAAGAAGGTCCTGGAGGAGATCGCCGGGCTGGGCAAGGATTGCGTGATCGTCGGCCGGAACGCGGATCTGATCCTGCGGGAGTATCGGCCCTTCAACGTCTTTGCCTGCGCAGAGACGGAGGCGAAGCTCCGGCGGTGCAGGGAGCGGGCCCGGGAGGGTGAAAATCTGAGTGACAAGGAGCTCCTGCGCAGGATGAAGCAGATCGACAAAAACCGGGCCCAGACAAGAGAACTCCTGTCCGGCTCGGATTGGGGAGCCCGCGCCTGCTATCATCTGACCGTCAATACCACAGGCTGGGAGATCAAGGAGCTGGCGCCCGCTGTGGCGGACTTTGCCGATCGCTGGTTCAGGAGGCAGGCATGAAGCAGAGGATCCAGCTGTCTGACCATTTTACCTCCGGAAGGCTGCTGCGCTTTACCGCGCCTTCCATCGGCATGATGCTTTTTACCTCCATCTACGGCGTGGTGGACGGCTTCTTCGTCTCCAATTACGTGGGCAAGACCGCCTTTGCCGCCGTCAACCTGATCATCCCCTATCTGATGATCATCGGCGGCGTCGGGGCCATGCTGGGCGTCGGCGGCAGCGCGCTGGTCGCCAAGACCCTGGGCGAGGGGGACGAGCACCGGGCAAGCCGGTATTTCACCATGATGATCGAGCTGATGGTGATCAGCTCCGTGGCGCTGGCGGTCCTCGGCATCGCGATCCTGCGTCCGGTGGGCTTTCTCTTCGGCGCAACGGAGCACATGATCGGCGACGTGGTGACCTACGGCACGGTCTGCCTGCTGTTCAGCCTCGGTATGCACGCCCAATATACCATGCAGAGCTATCTGATCGTGGCGGAGCAGCCGAAGCTGGCGCTGTACATCGTGGTTGCGGCGGGCGTCAGCAATATGATCCTGGACTTTCTGTTTATGGCCGTTTTGCGTCTCGGCGTGGTCGGCGCGGCCCTGGCCACGGGCCTGAGCCAATGCGTGGGCGGTATTCTGCCCGTGCTCTGGTTCGCGAGCAAACGGAACCGATCCTCCCTGCATTTCGCCAGGACGAAGCTGGAGCTTCGCCCGATCCTTCACGCCTGCGGCAACGGCCTGTCGGAAATGCTTTCCAGCGTGTCCGGCTCCATCACCGGGATCCTCTACAACTGGCAGCTGATGCGCCATGCAGGGGAGGACGGGGTGGCGGCCTACGGCGTCGTGATGTACGCGGCCTTTGTGTTTATCAGCGTATTCGCCGGATACTCCCAGGGCAGCTCTCCCATCATGGGCTATCACTTCGGCGCGCAGAACCACCCGGAGATGAAGAACGTTCTCAAACGGAGCCTGAGCCTGCTGGCCGGGGCCGCGCTGATCCTGACGACGGCGGCGATCCTGCTGGCAAGGCCGATCTCGACGTTTTTCGTGGGCTACGACAAAAAGCTGCTGGACATGACCAGCCGGGCCTTTATGATCTGCGCGACGCCCTTCCTCATCATGTGGTTCAATATCTACACCTCCAGCTTTTTCACGGCTCTGAACGACGGGCCGGTGTCCGCGGCGATCTCCTTTATGCGGGCGCTCGTCCTGCCGGTGATCTGCATCCTGGTGATGCCGGCGCTGTGGAAGCTGGACGGCGTTTGGTATTCTCTGGTGGCCAGCGAGGTATTGAGCGTTGCCGTATCCCTGTTCTTCCTCCTGGGAAAGCGGAAGAAATACGGATACTGACCCCGCCCTTCCCGCAGAAATTAAGAGGAACCGCGTCAAAACAGCGCGGTTCCTCTTTGTTCTGCGGGCACATTATCGTGTTTCATTTCGAGCTTCAGTATCAAATTCTATCGACAGAAAAACCTTGGATTCGGCGCAGGACGGCGCAGGATCGGACATATCAGGCTGCGCGCAGGGCTCCTGCCAGAGATACAGGACCTCGCCTGCCTGTAGATCTCGGCGCCGTCAGACAGCAGCAGCCGCCGTCAGACCCGGAGCGTTCACGCTCAGACCCGGATTTTATTCTGCGGCGCGCAGCAGCGCCGCGGCGATGTCGTTGACGTTGGTGCCCGTCGGGCCGGTAAAGATCAGACCGCCGATTTTTTCCAGGGCGTGGTAGGCGTCGTTTTCCCGGAGGACCTGGTCCACAGTCAGGCCCGCGGCCCGGAGCGCGGCGCAGCTGTCGCCGTCCACGTAGCCGCCGGCGGCGTCAGTGGGGCCGTCGGTGCCGTCGCTGCCGACGGAGAAGACCGCGGCGTCTTTCATATCGGCAATCCCCGGGGCGGCGGCCAGGACCAGCTCCTGATTCCGGCCCCC
>CAMOLY010000069.1 GCA_946619065.1 uncultured Clostridia bacterium
TCGCCGATGCGGAAGCCCTTCTGGAAGACCTGGGCCACGACGTTTTCGCCGAGACTCTCGTCTTCAATATGCATCACGGCGTTGAACGCGTTGGGGTCAAAGGCGTCGCCCTTTTCTCCGAACTCCTCCACGCCGAGGCCTTTCATAATCTTGCGGAACTCATTCATAATCAGCTCCACGCCCTTCTTATAGGCTTCATCCGCCGTCTCGTTGGCCAGGGCGCGCTCGAGATCATCGAACACCGGCAGGAATTTTCCGGCGGTTTCGGCCCGGACGTCCGCGTAGAGAGCTTCCTTTTCCTTGCGGCTGCGCTTGCGGAAGTTGTCGTACTCCGCGGCCAGACGCAGGAAGTTGTCATGCTCGCCGGCCAGCTGCTTTTGGACCTTCTCCAGCTCGCTCTCCTGGGGGACTTCCTCCTTGGGAGCTTCCTCCACGGGAGTCTCCTCCTGAATCTCTTCAACCTCGGCCTTCACGGTCTCCTCAACAGGGTCTTGATTCTCTTTGCTTTTCTTGGACATGGTTCTCATTCCTTTGCGTTTGTTGGTGGGATCTATCACAGGGATTCATTTTTCATTTTTCACTTTTCATTCCGTCCGGCAGCGCCGGGGGCGCTGCGGCGGCGCCGGCGTTCTTCTGGAACATCTTGCCCAGATTCTCGGCAAAGTAACCGAGCTTCGCGGTGATCTTCGCGTAGTCCATTCGTGTGGGGCCGACCACACCGACGGTGCCCTGCATGCCGTCGCCGATGTCAAAGCGCATCATGACGACGGAGCTGTCCTTGAGCTCCTTGGCCACGTTTTCCGGGCCGACCAGGAACTGGACCGGACCGTCCTTCGGCAGGACGGTGGGCAGATTGGTGAGCACGTCTTCGTCCAGACTCTCAATGACCTCCCGCGCCTTGGACACGTCCCGGAATTCCGGCTGATTGAGCAGACGCATCTGCCCGGCCAGATGGAAATCGCCGTGCTGCTGCCGCAGGCACTCCAGCGTGAACTCCGTCACCAGCGGCACCAGCGGCGCGGCGGCACCGGCGGAGCGGGTGACCTTTTCCAGCAGCTCCGCGCTGATCTGGCCGGCGGTCAGATCGGTCATGCTCGTGTTGAGCACGGCGGACAGGAGTCTGAGATCGTCGTCGGTCACCGAAACCGGGAGCTTGATGAGCTTGTTCTTGACCTCGTCGCCGGAGAGCATCAGCACCAGGATGATGCTTCCGGAACCGGCGCTGAGCAGCTCAAAGTGCTTTGCCACGGCCTGATTCTGCCGGGAGGCGATGGCGTAGGCGGGCAGGTCGGTCATCTTGGAGACCAGCTTGCCGACCTGGGACATCATTTCGTCAAATTCCTGGCTCTTGAGCTGGAGCGCGTCGTGCAGGCTCTTCGTCTCGTCGAGACTCAGGCGGTAGTCCTGCATCAGCTCGTCGATGTAAAGGCGGTAGCCGGCAGGGGAGGGAATGCGTCCGGCGGAGGTGTGGGGCTGCTCCAGCAGACCCATCTGCGTCAGATCCGCCATCTCGTTGCGGATCGTGGCGGAGGAGAAGTCCACGTCGGGCAGGGCTGCAATCGCCTTCGAGCCGACCGGCTCGGCGGTGGAGACGTAAATATCCACGATTGCACGCAGAATCTGCTTCTGTCTCGGGGTCAGATCCATCCCGGGCCCTCCTTTCGCGCTGGCACTCCTTACCGGATAGTGCTTAGCACTCCAATCTCCTGAGTGCTAATGCAACTATACAACGCCTTCCAGCAATTGTCAAGACCAATTCTCAAAATTCATAATCTGTTCATTTGTCCGCTGCGCCCCGGCAGTGGCCTGGGGATTCGCGGTTGATTTTTCTCCCCGGATACCATATAATAAGCGCAAACAACAGCAGAAACGGAAGGAGGACATCCCATGTCCAAGACCCTTGTACTGGCCGAGAAGCCGTCTGTGGGCAAGGAGCTGGCCCGTGTGCTCGGCTGCCGCAGAGGCGGCGACGGCTGTCTGGAGGGCGACCGCTATGTGGTGACCTGGGCGCTGGGCCATCTGGTCACGCTGGCCGACCCGGACGTCTACGATAAAAAACTGGAAAAGTGGAACATGGAAGATCTGCCGATGCTCCCGGAGCGGATGAAGCTTGTGGTGATCCCGGAGACGGCGCGGCAGTACAAGGTTGTGGCGAACCTGATGAAGCGCGGCGACATCTCCGAGCTTGTCATCGCCACCGACGCCGGCCGCGAGGGAGAGCTGGTTGCCCGCTGGATCATGGTCAAGGCCGGCTGGAAGGGTCCGACGAAGCGGCTCTGGATCTCATCCCAGACCGACCGGGCAATCCGGGAGGGCTTTGCCAGCCTCCGCCCGGCCGCGGAGTACGACAATCTCTTCCGTTCCGCCCAGGCCCGGTCCGAGGCGGACTGGCTGGTGGGCCTCAACGTCACCCGGGCCCTGACCTGCAAATACAACGCCCAGCTCTCCGCCGGACGGGTCCAGACGCCCACGCTGGCGCTGGTGGTCGAGCGGGAGGAGGAGATCCGGAAATTTGTCCCCAAGGACGTCTACGGTCTGCGGGCCGAGCTTGGCGCCTTCCGCGCCGTCTGGCACGATGAAAAGGGCAATTCCCGCAGCTTCGACCGGGAAAAGCTGGAGCGGCTGCTCCGCGCCTGCGAGGGCAAGGAGGCGGTCATCACCCAGATCTCCAAGATGCGCAAGATGACCCCGCCGCCGGCGGCCTACGATCTGACCGAGCTGCAGCGGGACGCCAACAAGAAATACGCCTACTCCGCCAAGGAGACCCTGAACTGCATGCAGGCCCTCTATGAGCGGCACAAGGCCCTGACCTACCCGCGCACCGACTCCCGCTATATCTCCGACGACGTGGTCCCGACGCTTCCGGACCGGCTCCGCGCGGTCGCCCAGGCGGAATACAAGGACCTGGCCCACACGGTGCTCCGCAGCCGGCCAATGCAGACCAAATATATTGTCAACAACGCGAAGGTCACCGACCACCACGCGATCATCCCCACGGATGAGCCGGCAGAACTCTACAACCTGACCGGCCCCGAGCGCAACGTCTACGATCTGGTTGTGCGCCGCTTCCTGGCGGTTCTGATGCCGCCCTTTGAATATGAAGAGATCCGGCTGACCGTTAAAATCGGCAGCGAGAGCTTCACGGCCTCCGGCAAACGCATCCTGAATGAAGGCTGGAAGGCCGCCTACGGCCGCGGCTTCTCCGCCCTGGCCGAGGAGGAGGGGGAGGAGGAAGAGGATCAGCGTCTGCCCGACCTGCAGAAGGGCCAGCGCCTTCCGGTCCGGCGGCTGAAGCTGACCGAGGGCAAGACTTCGCCCCCCGCCCGCTACACCGAGGCGACCCTCCTGACCGCGATGGAGCACCCGCCCGCCAGCCAGGTTACGGACAAGCAGCTGCGCCAGATCCTGCAGGACACCTCCGGCCTCGGCACCCCGGCGACCCGGGCAGATATCATTGAAAAGCTGTTTTCTTCCTTCTATATCGAGCGCTCGGGCAAGAGCCTGGTCCCGACCTCAAAGGGCATCCAGCTGGTGGGTCTTGCGCCGGCGGAGCTGCGCAGCGCCGAGCTGACCGCCCGCTGGGAGGACCGGCTGGCCCGGATTGCAAAGGGTCAGGAGCGGGACGCAGACTTTGTCGCCCAGATGCGGACCTACGCCGCCAAGCTGGTGAGCGACGTCAAGGCCAGCACCGCCTCCTATACCCACGACAACCAGACCCGCAAGCCCTGCCCGAACTGCGGCAAGCTCCTTCTGCTGGTCAAGGACAAGCGCGGCGAGCTCCTGGTCTGCCCGGACCGGGAATGCGGCTTCCGCCAGCGCACGGTGCAGGTGACGAACGCCCGCTGCCCCAACTGCCACAAGAAGCTGGAGCTCTGGGGCGAGGGGGACAAGCAGACCTTCGCCTGCGCCTGCGGCTACCGGGAGAAGCTCTCGGACTTTGAAGCCCGCCGTCGGCGCGACGGCGCCGGCAAGTCCGACGTCCGCCGCTACATGGCCCAGCAGGAGCAGAAGACCGATAAAAACCCCGCCATGGCCGACGCCCTTGCCAAATGGATGGCAAAGGGCAAGCAGCCCGGCGGATGAAAGAGGAACCCGTTCATGACCCCTGATTTTCCCGAATATGCCCTGCAGGCGATTGCCCGGCTGAACGCTGCCGGCTTTGAAGCCTTTTTGGTGGGCGGCTGCGTCCGCGACGCGGTCATGGGCCGCAGACCCAACGACTATGATCTCACGACCTCCGCCCTTCCGGATCAGATCGAGGCCGTGTTTGCCGGCGAGCGTCTGATCGAAACCGGCCTGAAGCACGGAACGGTCACCGTCCTGCTGAGCGGCCAGCCCATCGAGATCACCACCTACCGCCGCGACGGCGGCTACTCCGACCACCGCCACCCGGACCAGGTCACCTTCACCCCGCTGCTGCGGGACGACCTGGCGCGCCGCGACTTTACGGTCAACGCCATGGCCTGGAACCCGGAGACCGGTCTGGAGGATCCCTTCGGCGGACAGGAGGATCTGGCCCGCCGTGTGATCCGGTGCGTCGGAGACGCGGAGCGACGTTTTGACGAGGACGCCCTTCGCATCCTTCGCGCCCTGCGCTTCGCCGCCCAGCTGGACTTCGGCGTGGACCCCGCCACCGCCGCTGCCGCCGCAGCGCTGCGGCGGAGTCTGGAGCTGGTGAGCCGGGAGCGGATCGCCGCGGAGCTGACCAAGCTTCTCTGCGGCCCGGCTGCCCGACGGGTGCTGACGGAATTCTGGCCCGTGCTGGCCGTCTGCCTGCCGGAGCTGGCCCCCATGGAGGGTCTGGATCAGCACAGCCCCTATCACTGCTATGACGTGCTGGAGCACAGCGCCGCCGCAGTGGAGGCCGCCCCGCCGGACCGGATCACCCGCTGGGCGGCCCTGCTCCACGACGCGGGAAAGCCCGCCTGCTTCACCCGGGACGAGGCGGGCCGGGGCCACTTCTACGGCCACGCGAAGGTCAGCGCGCAGATCGCCCGGGAGCTTCTCACCCGGCTGCGTTTCGACAAGGATACGGTCCGCCGCGTCTCGCAGCTTGTGGAGCTGCACGATTATCCGATTGACCCGCCGGAGGGCAGCCCGGATCGGGCAGTCAGAAAGCTGATCGGAAAGCTGGGTCCTGAGGACTTCTTCCGCCTGCTGGATATCAAACGGGCCGACGCCCTGGCTCACCACCCGGACTACCGGGGGCGGACCGCCGCCTGCGACCGCCTCGAGGCCCGGGCCAGGGAGCTGCTGGCCCAGCCCCCCTGCTTCACGGTGAAGGATCTGGCCATCGACGGAAACGACCTGCTCGCCGCGGGCGTCCCGGCCGGCCCGGAGCTCGGCAGGCTCCTGAACGAGCTGCTCTCCGCGGTGGTGGAGGACCGGACGCCAAACGAGAAATCTGCGCTGCTGCGTCTGGCCCGGTCGCTCCGGGAGACTGATCAGGATTGATTATGGAAACTGTTTCGCAACTGCCGTCCGCCTGAACGGCGAAATTCCCCGCGAAACCCCCGAACTGTGGAAAACCTACAAATTTTTCTGAAAATCCCTGATTCTTCGACGGTTTTCGCCCCCGCTTCCTGTTCCGGACGGTGGAAAAGCCGGTGGAAAATGTGGAGAACCAGGGCTCCGGGCAAGGTTTGAAGCCGGTTATTAGTGGGAATTATGTTTACTGAAAACTACCGCTTGTGTTCCCTGGGCAAGAAGTTTCGAATTGTAATTGTTCCGGTAATTTGCCGAAGCCAGGCTTTATCCCGGGCCGGAAATTTCGCTTTCGGTCTGGAATTTTCGAGACGGGTCTGTTATAATACAGTCCCAACCAACGAAAATGATCCGTCAGAGGTCTCGCCATGATAGAGTTACTCTCCCCTGCAGGTTCCATGGACGCGCTCCGTGCAGCCGTGCAGTGCGGTGCAAACGCAGTATATCTGGGCTCCGGCCCGTTCAACGCCCGACAGAACGCCAGGAATTTTTCCCTGGATGAGCTGCCGGACGCTGTGCGTTATTGCCATGTGCGGGGTGTGGCGGTGCATCTGACGCTCAATACGCTGGTGGCGGACCGGGAGCTGGAGGAGGCGGGCCGGACGATCAGCGCCGCGGTTCGCGCCGGGGTGGACGCCTTCATCGTGCAGGATCTCGGCATTGTTTCCCTGCTGCGCCAGATGGCCCCGGAGGTTCCGATCCACGCCTCCACCCAAATGAGCATCCACTCCCTCGAGGGGGTCCAGCAGGCTGCCGCCATGGGCATCAGCCGCGTGGTGCTCGCCCGGGAGCTGAGCCGGGAGGACATCGCCTATATCT
>CAMOLY010000070.1 GCA_946619065.1 uncultured Clostridia bacterium
ATCTCGGCATTATCTCCTCGGTTGTCGGTCCCCACGACTATGTGATCTGCGACCGCGAAAACCATGCCTCCATCTATGACGGCTGCAAGCTGAGCTACGGCAAAATGCTCCGCTATCAGCACGCGGATATGGCAGATCTCGAGCGCATGCTGCAGAAGGTCCCGGCGGACCGCGGCTGCCTGATCGTGACCGACGGCGTTTTCTCAATGGGCGGCGACATTGCCAACCTTCCGGAGATCTGCCGTCTGGCGCAGCAGTACGGTGCTGCCGTGATGGTGGACGACGCCCACGGACTCGGTGTGATCGGCGAGGGCGGCAGGGGCACCGCCAGCTATTACGGTCTGGAGGACCAGGTTGACATCTACATGGGGACCTTCTCCAAGTCGCTTGCCTCCCTGGGCGGCTATTGTGCCACCTCCCGCCGCATCGGCAACTACATCAAGCACACCTCCCGGCCCTTCATTTTTTCTGCGTCCATGACGCCGGCGAGCTGCGCGACCGCGCTGACTGCGCTGCGAGTTCTCGAAGCCCATCCGGAGCTTCCCGAGAAGCTGAGGGCGATCAGCTCCTATGCAAGAGACTGCTTCCACCGCAAGGGGGTCCGCATCATCGAGGCGGAAACCCCGATCATCCCGATCTATACCTATGATCCCATCAATACGCTGAAGAAGTCCATCGAAGCCTACGAGGCCGGCGTCTATGTCAACCCGGTCCTTCCGCCGGCCTGCGCGGAGGGTGAGTGCCTGCTCCGCACGAGCTATATGGCGACGCATACCGAGGCACTGATCGATGAGGCGACGGATCTGCTGGCAGAGGTGCTGAAGAATCATGAGTGAAAAATGCGCGATTGTCACCGGAGGAACCTCCGGCATCGGCCTGGCCGCCGCCCGGGCGCTGCGCGACCAGGGATTCAAGGTTTACGTCGTCTCCCGTCGGCCCTTTACGGAAAAGGGGCTGCACCATGTCTGCGCGGATGTCTCGGATGAAAAGCAGTGTCTTGCCGCGGTCCGGGAAATCTGCCAGAGAGGCGGAGAGCCGGAACTGCTGATCAATAACGCGGGCTTCGGGATCTCCGGCGCCGCAGAGTTTACAGAGCTCTCCGACGCAAAGAAGCAGATGGACGTGAATTTCTTCGGCGCCGTCAATATGACGAAAGCCGTCCTTCCGGAATTCCGGAAACGAGGCGGCGGCAGGATCGTCAATGTCAGCTCGGTGGCCGCGCCGGCCGCCATCCCGTTCCAGGCCTTCTACTCTGCCACCAAGGCAGCGATCAACGACTATACGGCAGCCCTGGCAAACGAGCTTCGCCCCTATGGGATCACCGTGACAGCTGTCCAGCCAGGCGATATTGCCACAGGCTTTACCGCGGCGCGGGAGAAATCCTTTGCCGGCGACGACGTCTATCAGGGCAGAATCTCAAAGAGCGTCCGGAAGATGGAACACGATGAGCAAAACGGCATGGATCCGGCAAAGGCCGGCGCCTATGTTGCGAAGATCGCCATGAAGAAGCACCCCAAACCCCTCTACACGATTGGCTTCAGCTATAAGACGATCTGTGTTCTGCTCAAGCTTCTGCCCTGCCGGTTCGCCAACTGGATGATCGGCAAGCTCTATGCATAGCCCTGCTTCTCCTGTTTCTTTAATTTTTTTGCAAACGACCAAAGGCAGCAGATTTTTCTGTTGCCTTTTTTCATATGAAATTGTAAAATAATAGAAACACCATTCCCCGCTCTTTCCCTTGACGCACGTCGTTCGACGGGGAAACGGAACCGTTTTCGTCTCCCCCATGTTCACGATCCCGTCCGGAAAGGTTCCCCAGGAGGAAACCCGAATGAACATTTTCGATTATCTTACCTGGCGCGGAGACGTGCCGCTGGCAGTCTCTCCGTTTAACCCAGTGGACAGCCTGGTGCTCTCCGAGCTCGCCTATACGGACTTCGAAGGCATCCTTCCCGCGAACGGTCAAGCCGTCTCTCTGGCGGACGCCTGCGAAGCATATTTTGCTGCACACAGCCGGGAGGAAGTCAAAACCCGCCCCGGCTATACCGCACCCGCGCCGTTTCTGATGGATTTTCTGCTCCGCGGCGCCCGCTTTCGCGAGATGTTGCTCTGCAGCTTTGAATCGTTGATGGACTTCGAGGATCCGACCCAGTTTGCGGCGATGACCTGTTTACTCCCCGACGGCACGGCCTTTGTCTCCTTCCGCGGGACCGACGGAACGCTGCTCGGCTGGAAGGATGACCTAATCATGAGCTATCGCAGCCGCACGCGCGGTCAGCGCCTTGCCGCGGACTATCTCGACCGCGCCGCAGCGCAGATTGACCGACCGTTCCTGCTCGGCGGACATTCCAAGGGCGGCAATCTCGCGATTTATGCCGCCGCCTTCTGCGCGCCCGAGACGCAAAGCCGGGTCCGCGCGGTCTATTCCCTTGACGGCCCAGGCTTCCGGGACGATCTGCGCGCAGAGCCGTCCTATCTTGCCGTCATGCCGCGATGCCTGTCTGTCATCCCGGATACCTCTGTTATCGGACAGCTCCTGACCAACGACTGTCCGCGTATTGTCATCGAAAGCAGCGCCTCTGGCTTGATTCAGCACGACGGCTTTACCTGGCAGACCGGCCCCACCGGTTTTGTCCCGGCGGAGCTCTCCCGCAGAGGCGAGTATGCCGAGAAGACAATCACCGCCTGGGTCTCCAGACAGGACGACGAGACCCTTCGCTCCATGGTGGATTCCCTGTTCCGTGTGCTGGAGGCCCCCGGGGCGGACAGCTTCCACATGCTGAGATCCAGAAAGATGCGAACTGCTGAGCTGATGATGGCCGCCGCCCGCGGCCTTCCCAAGGAAAAGCAAAAGGAGTTTCTTTCCTCCGTAGGCCAGCTGCTGCAGTCCTCCGGCGAGCAGTTATTGGACACCGTCCGTCCCGAGACGGACCGCTGACCCGACTGCCGAATCCAAATCTGAAAGGAAGGATCCGATGCTGTACCACGCCTCTTCTCATTTCGGCCTGACTGCCCTTGCTCCGCATGTGTCAACCGGAAGAACTGCGTATGTCTACGCGATCCGGGATAAAACCGCTGCGGTCTGCTTCGGCGCACCGAAGGACGATTTTGATCTCCTGATGGACGTGGAGGACGGGATAACGGTTCTGTGCGAGTGTTACCCCGGCGCGCTCGAGAAGGTATATGCCGGCAAAACGTGCGCACTCTATACCGTCGACGAACGTACCTTTCGCGGAGGCTGTACCGGCTGGGACGCCGAGTATGTCAGCGAAGCGGAAGTGCCGGTTCTCTCAGAGGAAATCATCCCCGACATTCTTGCTTATCTTTTGCAGGAAGCTGAGCGGGGCAGCTGCATCATCCGCCGTTACGCCGAGGAGGAAGCATATCTCTCCATGCTTCGCGACGAGCTCCGGGAGCGGATCGACGCATTCGGTCTGACAAAGGCGCAGATGGAGCGGGACTGCCGCTTTCGGCTGTATTTCAACAAGCTGCTTGACCCGCAGGATTCGGCTGAGTGAACGAAGGAAACGGGAAACGCCTGCATATTGCCGCGCCGCACCGCATAGGCTTCCCTGAGGTGGTTTCATGCGGCGAAGAGCGCTGCACTTCCGCGGACGCTGGAAGCTGGGGTTGCTGATTCTGATTCTGCTCCTGGTGCTTCTGTTCAATCTGCGCTGGTTTCCCATGGTGCGCCGTCTTGTGCGCATGCAGGCGGACAACGAGACATCCAATCGCATCAACATCGCCATGAACGGCTACATCCGCGACCGCGCGCTGTGCTATGAGGACCTGGTCCGACTGGAGAAGGATGCCTCCGGCGCAATCACGGCCATGCAGCTCAATATGGACGAGGCAAACCATCTGCGGGCCTGGCTGCTCTCGGAAATTGACCGGGAGATCCCGGATATGACCGGGGAGGATTTCAAAGTACCGCTCGGAAATGTGCTGTTTCCGGCCCTGTTTTCCGGCAGGGGTGGCTATCTGCCGATCCGCGTGGTTTCGCTGCGCGCAGCCAATGTGGAGATTGCCAGCAGCTTTACTGCTTCCGGCATCAATCAAACGCTCCACAGCATTGAGCTGGAGGTCAGCGTCGAAATGCTGCTTCTGACGCCGGCAGGCTTGGTCGAACTGCAAACTCAGACAACGGTACCGCTTGCCCAGACGGTAATCGTGGGCAGCGTACCCGGAACGCTTATCACGACAGGAGATTGAATATGGATGCAAAAGAAGAAGCCTGTCAGCTTCGGGAGAAGCTCAACGAGGCCAATTACCGTTATTATGTGCTGGATGATCCGGACATGGCAGACTATGACTACGACATGGCCCTACGTCGCCTGGAGGAGCTGGAGTCCGCCCATCCGGAGCTGATCACGCCGGATTCTCCGACCCGCCGCGTGGGCGGGATGGCAATCAGCCAGTTCGAAAAGGTCACACACCCGGTGCCGCTCGAGAGCCTGCAGGACGTCTTTTCCCTCGATGAGCTCTGGGACTTTGACGCGCGTGTGCGGGAAACGATCCCGGCCCCAGAATACTCGGTGGAGCCGAAGGTGGACGGTCTCTCGGTGGCGCTCGAATATGAAAACGGCGTCTTTGTCCGCGGCGCGACCCGCGGCGACGGTCAGATCGGCGAGGATGTGACCGAAAACCTCCGGACGGTTCGCTCCATTCCGATGCTGCTTCAGAACGCCCCGTCGCGGTTGATTGTCCGCGGCGAGGTCTTCATGCCGAAGCAGGTCTTCGAGGCCCTGAACGCGAAGCGGGAAGAGGCCGGCGAGCAGTTGTTTGCCAATCCCCGCAACGCCGCCGCAGGCTCCCTGCGCCAGCTCGACCCGCAGATCGCCGCCAAGCGGCAGCTGGATATTCTGATTTTTAACCTTCAGCTCTGCGAGGGAAGAACTTTCACGACCCACACCGAGACCCTCGACTATCTCGCGTCCCTGAAGTTCAAGGTGATCCCGCATCTTGTCTGCCGGACCAAGGAGGAAATCGCTGCCCGCATTCTCGGGATTGACGCGGACAGGGGAGACCTCCGCTATGACATCGACGGCGCGGTCGTCAAGCTCAATGATCTTGCCGGCCGCGACCGGATGGGCTCCACCGCGAAATTTCCGCGCTGGGCAGCGGCCTACAAATACCCGCCCGAGATCAAGCAGACCGTCCTGCGCGAAATTGTCGTACAGGTCGGCCGCACCGGCGTTTTGACGCCCAAGGCAGTTGTCGATCCGGTTCGTTTGGCCGGTACCACGGTCACCAACGCCACCTTGCACAACCAGGACTTTATCACCGAGCGGGACATCCGTGTCGGCGACACGGTCCGCATTCGCAAGGCAGGGGAGATTATTCCGGAAATTCTCGGCGTCGTACCGGAAAAACGCCCTGTAGATGCCCGCCCCTATTTCCTGCCGGAGGTTTGCCCGGTCTGCGGTGCGCCGGTCGAGCGGGATGAGGACGGGGCAGCCCTCCGCTGCACCGGCGCGGAATGCCCGGCCCAGCTCAGCCGGAACATTGCCCACTTCGTCTCCCGGGACGCGATGGGCATTGAAGGGCTCGGCAGCGCGATTGTCGATCAGCTGATCGACGCTGGCTTCGTCCGCTCTCCGGCGGATCTCTACTATCTGACCCTCGACCAGCTCTCGACGCTCTGGAAGAAGGGCGACAAGGCGCCGAAGAAGCTGCTTGATTCGATCACCGGGAGCAAGGCGAACGATTTAAGCAGGCTGATTTACGCTCTCGGCATCCGTCAGGTCGGTTCGAAGACCGGAAAGATTCTCGCCCGGGAATTCGGAACCCTTGACGCGCTCATGGCTGCCAGCGCGGAAGAGCTGACAAACGTCCGCGACGTCGGGGCAATCACCGCCGAATCCGTTGCCGGCTGGTTCCGCAGTCAGCAGGGCCGCCATGTGGTCGAACGCCTCCGTTCGGCAGGGGTCAATTTCAGCTCCCTGTCCGCTCCGGCCGAACACCGCTTTGACAGCCTGACCTTCGTCCTGACCGGCACCCTGGAACGCTTCACCCGTTCCGAGGCGACCGAGCGTATCGAAGCACTGGGCGGCAAGGTCTCCGGCTCGGTTTCAAAGAAGACCTCCTATGTCGTCGCCGGAGAGGAGGCCGGCTCCAAGCTCCGCAAGGCCAACGAGCTCGGCATCCC
>CAMOLY010000071.1 GCA_946619065.1 uncultured Clostridia bacterium
CGGCGATCCTGACGGCTGTGGCGCTGATCCTGAGCTGCATGGCCGGCTGTAAAAACACAGAGAAGGCTTCCTCGAAAGAGGATTCGACTGCAAAACATACCCTGACCCCCGGCGAGTCCGCTCCGGGATCGGGCCAAAATCCACAGGGCGGGGGCGGGGATCAGATCCCCGGAAACCGCAGGCTCGGCCAGGTGACCGCGATTGACGGAACATCTGTCACCCTTGTCCTGGATGACGGACAGATGGGCGGCGGCATGCCGGGCGGCAGCGGTCAACAGCCCCCTGCGGGCGGCAGCGGCCAACAGCCCCCTGCGGGCGGCAACGGTCAACAGCCCCCCGAGGGCGGAAACGGTCAACAGCCTCCGCAGGGCGGCAACGGCCAGCAGTCCCCCGACCAGAGCGGTCAGAAGCCGGACGGTCAGGGCATGCAGGGCTTTCCAGGCTTCACGGCCGGCAGCGAGACCGTCACCCTGACGCTGGATGAGACCGTCGCGGCCGCTGTCTCAGTGGGCGACCTGATGCTGGTGACGATGGATGAAAACAATCAGCCGGTTTCCGCCGAACCCTTTGATCCGACGCAGATGGGCGGCCCCGGCGGCATGCCCGGCGGTCCCGGCGGCCAGATGCCGGGCGGGCAGGGCAGCGCAGTCACCGGTACCGCGGCCAATACCGTGGATGCTGACGTGGACGGCGGGAGCTTCGACTCCTCCGCGGCGGATGAAAACGCCCTGCTGATCGACGGGAAGACTGTCACGCTGAAGCAGATCTCGCTGACAAAGACCGGCGACAGCTCTAACACCGAGCAGAGCGACTTTTACGGGATCAACGCCGGTCTGCTTGCGACCAATGGTGCGGACGTGACCGTCGAGGGCGGCAGCTTCACGACGGACGGCGCCGGCGCGAACGCCCTGTTCTGCTACGGCGGCAGCACTACCCTGCGGGTAAAGGACGCGGTGATCCGCACAAGCTCCCGCAACTCCGGCGGCATCCAGACTGCGGGCGGTGGCACGACCGTGGCGGAAAACCTTGATATTGAGACCAAGGGCGCCTCGGCGGCAGCCATCCGGTCCGACCGGGGCGGCGGGACCGTCACCGTGACCGGCGGCAGTTACGTGACGAACGGAACCGGCTCTCCGGCAATCTACTCGACGGCTCAAATCACGGTAAATGAAGCGGTTCTGACGGCAAACGCCTCTGAAGGCGTGGTCGTCGAGGGCAAGAACGCGGTGACGCTGAACAACTGCACCCTCAGCGGAAATATGCAGGGCACCTACGGAAAGGACTCCAGCGAAAACCTTCAGGCCGTCATGATCTATCAGTCGATGTCCGGCGACGCCGAGACCGGCGCAGGCAGCTTCACAATGATCGGCGGCAGTCTGACAGCCCGAAGCGGAGACCTGTTCTATGTGACGAACACGACCGCCTCGATCGCTCTGACCGGCGTCGGGCTGAACCCCGCGAACGGCATCCTGCTTCGGGCGGCCGGCAACGACGGCAGCCGCGGCTGGGGCACGCCCGGCTCTAACGGCGCTGTCGTCACGATGACGGCGGACGCCCAGATCCTGCGCGGCACGATCCTGGTGGATGAGATCTCCTCACTGGATCTGACGCTCTCCGGAAATTCCTCCTTCGAGGGAACGGTGAATCCCGACGGCGCGGCAGGCGGGGTCTCGGTGAAGCTGGAGGCGGGCAGCTCGTGGACGCTGACCGCGGACGCCTGGGTCTCCTCCTTCGAGGGCGACCTGAGCGCGGTTGACGCCAACGGCTTCCATCTCTACGTCGACGGCGAACAGAAGGCGTGATCCGAAACGCGCTTCATCCGACAGAATACGAAAAAAATCCCCGTAATTCGAAACGTCCCCCTTGTCAGGGGGACGTTTTTCAGGTATAATAACAAAATCTGATTGAAATGCGGGATGAAACAATGAAACGAAGACTGCTTGGAATTGCCGCCTTGCTTGTGCTGGCGGCGGGTTTTGGGATCTTCTGGGGCCTGAGCGGGAATACCGACCGGGCCGCGGCGGAGTCCACCGAAAAACGGCTTTCGACGTCTGTTCGGACAGCTGCCGAGACGCCGCCGACCCAGACCGCGCCGGGACCCTCATCCGAAACGAGGACGGAACCCACGACCGAAGCCACAACGGAACCCATGACCGAAGCGCCAACCGAAGAAGTGATCGAGCCTGCCGAGCCCATCGAACCTGCCGAGCCGGACCCCGGTCTGTCCGGGCTGAAGATCAAGCTCTCCGGCGAGCTCTACGCCACCCCGGACCACCCGAAGGTCAAGCTGCGGGTGCGCTTCTCCGGCGACGGCTTTGAGGCGACCAACGAGCCCTGCGTCCTGGAATGCCGCCGGGACGGCGTGCTGCTCAAGCGGGTCGAAAACTTTTTGCCCGGCCCCGACGCAAAAAAGACCTTTACGGTGCGCTTTCACTTTTCGCGCTACATGAAGGTCAGCCCGGTCACGATGACGGTTCGGCTGATCCGCGGCGACGAGATCCTGAGCGAGGAGACCGTCATCGACGTGCGAAACGATCCGGATGAGGTCTGGGCACGGAAAAGCGGAGACAGCCATCCATACTGGATCGACGTGGTGCGCAGCCAGAATACCGTCATTGTCTACGGCAAGGACAGCAGCGGCAGCTATACGGTGCCGGTCAAGGCCTTTGTCTGCTCCACCGGAACTGCGACCCCGCGCGGAACCTACAGCATCGGCTACAAGTACCCTTGGGGCGCTCTCTTCGGAGGCGTCTACGGCCAGTACGTCAGCCACATCACCGGACATATCCTCTTCCATTCGGTTCCATACTACAGCATGAACAAGGGCAACCTGGAAACCGCCGAGTACAACAAGCTCGGCACGACCTGCTCGATGGGCTGCGTGCGCCTGCCGGTGCGGGACGCCAAATGGATTTTCGACAACTGCCCCGCCGGAACCACGGTGCATATCTATGACAGCGACACCCTGCCGGTTGCAAAGCCCCAGAGCATCCACATCGATCCGTCGGATTGGCGGGCGGGCTGGGACCCCACCGATCCGGATCCGAACAACCCCTGGTAGGAAAGGAAAAGGAGGAAGTCTCATGCCGATTCAGGGCCTGAAACCCGAAGACTATTTGGAACCGGAATGCATTTTCTGCAAGCCGGAGACCGTTCTCCACAAGCCTGTCGATCTGCGCCGCTGTCTGACGAAGCTCGACGCCTATCTCGACCGGAACGACCTGGCCGGCGCCGCCCGGCATCTGGACTACTGGAAGCAGGAAGCCCTCACCGGAAACGACGACCGCGGCCTGCTGACCATCGAAAACGAGCGTATGGGTCTCTGCCGCAAGATGGGCAAAGAGCCGGAGGCAATGGAAGCCGCCTTGTCCGCCCTGCGGCTGATCGGCCGCGCCGGCCTGGAGGACACCGTGACCGCCGCCACCACCTGGCTCAACGTCGGCACGGTGTACAAGACTTTTGGCCGATCCCCGGAAGCCCTGCCGTATTACGAGCGTGCAAGGACGATCTATGAGCGGGAGCTCAAGCCGGACGACCCGAACCTGGCCGGCCTTTATAACAACATGGCTCTGGCACTGGCCGACTGCGCGCGTTTTTCCGAGGCGCGCGAGCTCTATGAGAAGGCCTCCGCGATCCTGACCGCTTCCGGCGACGGTTTGCTGGAGCGGGCCGTCACCGAGCTCAACCTCGCGAATCTGGACGAGGCGGAGCGCGGCCTGCTGGAGGCCGAGGCGGAGATCGAAGGCCATCTCGATCGGGCAAAGGCCCTGCTGGATGACCCTGCGACGGAGCGCAACGGCTATTACGCCTTTGTCTGCGACAAATGTGCGCCGACCTTCGGCTATTACGGCCGGTTTGTCGACGCGCAGGAGCTGAAGGAACGTGCGGAGGCAATCTATGCAGGGACTTGAGCTTTCGAGGCGCTATTTTGAAGCATTCGGTGCGCCGATGCTGCGCGAGCAGTTCCCGGACTGGGCGGACCGTCTCGCAGTGGGTCTGGTGGGCAGCGGCTCAGAGTGCTTCGGATGGGACGACGAGGTCTCCCGGGATCACGATTTCGAGCCGGGTTTCTGTATCTTCCTGCCGGAAGAGGACGTGCTCGACCGGAGAACGGCCTTTCTGCTGGAGCGGGCCTACGCGAAGCTGCCTGAGACCTTCGAGGGCGTTTCCCGCCCGAGGCTCTCCCCGGTCGGCGGAAACCGCCGCGGCGTGCTTCGGCTGGGAGACTTCTTGGAGGCACGCACCGGCACCCGGGATGGGAAGCTGAGCCTGGGTCAGTGGCTGAGTCTGCCCGAGCACTATCTGCTCGAGGTCACCGGCGGCGCGCTCTTCCGGACCGGAGACGGGGTCTTCGAGGGGATCCGGCAGGCGCTTTCCGTCCAGCCGGAGGACGTCCGCCTGAAAAAGCTGGCGGGAAATCTCCTTCTTGCGGCCCAGGCAGGGCAGTACAACTATCCCCGCTGCCTGCGCCACGGCGAGACCGGCGCGGCCCAGCTCGCAGTGGGGGAATTCTCCCGCCGCACCATCGCCGTGATTTTCCTGCTCAACCGCCGCTACCTGCCCTTCTACAAATGGCAGTTCCGCGCTATGCGGGATCTGCCGCTGCTGGGCGCGGAAGGGGAGACCCTGGAGCTGCTGCTGACGACCGACAACGGCCCGGAGATGGCGCAGGCGAAGATCGATCTGATCGAGAACCTGTCCGGCGCGATCATCACAGCTCTGCAGGATCAGAACCTGACCGACGCGGTCTGCGGGGATCTGGAAAAACACGCCTATTCGGTCAATGACCGGATTTCCGATCCGGCCCTTCGCAACGCTCATATCCTGAGCGCGGTGAATTGAAATGATCAAACGCGGCAGGCGGAATCATCCGCCTGCCGCGCAGTTGCATAGAAAAGCTTAATTCAGCCGATCGGCTCGAAGTCTGCGGCGCCGTGCTTGCACAGCGGGCAGATGAAGTCCTCGGGCAGCTCTTCGCCCTCGTAGACGTAGCCGCAGACCTTGCAGACCCAGCCCTTCTTGCCCTCGGCTTCGGGCTTGGGCTTCACGTTCTGCTGGTAATAGGTGTAGGTCATCGTGTCCCGGTCGGAGATTACCCGGGCCTCGCTGACGGTGCACAGGAACATCCCGTGGGTGTCGAGATCGATGTATTCCTGCACCTCAAGGGACATGAAAGCGTTGATGTACTTCGGCAGGAAGACAATGCCGTTGTCAGAGCGCAGGATTTCTTTCCCGGCAAACTTGTCCGTGTTCCGGCCGGACTGGAAGCCGAAGTGCTGGAAGACGGAGAACGGCGCTTCAACGGAAAGACAATTGATGTTCATCTTTCCGGTCTTCTTCACCATGTCGTGGGTAAAGTTCTGCTTGTTGATGCAAACGGCGATCCGGTTCGGGGTGTTGGTCACCTGGGTCACGGTGTTGACGATGCAGCCGTTGTCCATGTCCCCATCCCGCGCAGTCAGCACGTACAGACCATATCCGATCTTGAACAGAGCGTTGAGGTCGCTCTTGTTGGCGGTCTCGTTGTGCTGAGCCATGTAATCCTGACACAGTTCAGCTGCCAGCGCTTCGAGCTGCGCTTCGCTCTCGGCGTTGAGGGCGGACTTGATATGGACGGTCGTGTCGGTCCAGGTAATATTTTTGCACGGCGCCAGCGTCTGCTTCATCACCTTGGCGGCGAGCGGAGCCCAGGAGCCGTTCTCAATCAGGCCGACGGTGCGGTTCTTCCAGCCGCGTTCGACCAGGTGGTTCAGGAACTCCCGCATGAAGGGGAAGATTTCCGCGTTGTAGGTGGTCGTGGCCAGCACGACACGGCCGTAGCGGAAGGCGTCCTCGACGCACTCAAACATATCCTCGCGTGCCAGATCCGAAATCGCCACCTTCGGGCAGCCTTTTTCCTTCAGCATCTTTGCCAGCAGCTCTGCGGCCTGCTTCGTGTGGCCGTAGACCGAGGTATAGGCAATAAAGATGCCTTCTGTTTCCACGCCGTAGGACGACCAGGTGTTGTAAAGGCCCAGATAATAACCCAGATCCTCATTCAGGACCGGCCCGTGCAGCGGGCAGATTGTCTGAATGTCGAGATTCGCGGCCTTCTTGAGCACGGCCTGCACCTGCGCGCCGTACTTGCCGACGATGCCGAAGTA
>CAMOLY010000072.1 GCA_946619065.1 uncultured Clostridia bacterium
TCCAGCGAGACCTCCGCCGGAGGCAGCGGCTCCAGCTTCAGCATCTTCTCCACCATCGGGATGTGGCGGTCGTAGATGTGGCAGTCGGCAATGACATGGACCAGCTCGCCGGGAACGAGGCCGCTGACCTGGGCAAACATGTATACCAGGGCGGCATACTGGACTACGTTCCAATTGTTCGCGGTGAGCATGTCCTGCGAGCGCTGATTCAGAATCGCGTTGAGCCGGTTTCCGCTGACGTTGAAGGTCATCGAATAGGCGCAGGGATAAAGGGCCATCTCGCTCAGATCTGCGAAATTGTACATGCTGGTGAGGATCCGGCGGCTCTGGGGATTGTGCTTGAGATCGTACAAAACCCGGTCCACCTGGTCGAATTCGCCCTCGGGATAGCGGTGCTTTTGGCCCAGCTGGTAGCCGTAGGCCTTGCCGATCGTGCCGTTTTCATCCGCCCAGCTGTCCCAAATATGGCTGCCCAGCAGACGCACATCGTTGGACTTCTTCTGCCAGATCCAGAGCAGCTCATCGATTGCGGACTTCCAGTAGGTGCGCCGCAGGGTCATCAGCGGAAACTCCCGCTGCAGATCGTAGCGGTTGACCACGCCGAAAAGCTTGATCGTGTGGGCCGGCGTTCCGTCCTCCCAGTGGGGGCGGACGGGGAGGCCCTCGTCGCTGACGCCGCGGCTGAGAATCTCCCGGCAGGTTTGCATATAAACCCGGTCTGCATAGCTCATGGGTATCCCCTCCTGTCTGTGCGGTTCTGTTTCAGGGTTCCGTCTCTGTGGTCTCACCGGTTTCGCCGGTCTGCTCCTGGGCCGGCGAGATGCTCAGGACCTCATAGTCCGCCCCGGCATCCGCCAGGCTGCGGCCGCCGGGGAGATGGAACACGCTGTCCACCGCCGGCTGCAGGCTCGCGATCATGCCGCGCCCCGCCATCACCGCATAGGATTTGAACAGCAGCGGGCAGATGCAGCCCCGCTCCATCACGTTCCGGTAGAGCTCATAGCAGTTGCCGGAGTTCTCCAGCGCGTCGGCGCAGAGGCCCTCCATCCCCTCGCTCCGGATGCCGCCGAAGCTCAGGCTTCCGTAAAGGCGGAAAAACTCGCTGAGGTCAAAATTCGCCGAAAGCCTGGTCTCGCCCAGAAAGCAGTCGAACTGTCCGGCGGACAGGCGGTAGTGATAGGTCTCATAGTCCACCGCGCTGACCTCGACGCGGACGCCGGCGCGGGTGAACATGTCGGAGATCCGGTGCGCGATCTCCACCAGGGTCGGATCGGCGGAGCAGACCAGCAGTGTCCCGACGTATTCCGGCGAGATGTTGGCCTTTCCCTTAACCCGGGCAAAGGCAGACGGATCATAGTCATAGCCCTTTGCCAGCTCTTCGTCATACAGGGGGCTCGCCGGCGCGCAGGGCAGGCAGGCGGGCTCGGCAAAGCCCTTGCAGATCGTGAGGATCTCGCTGCGGTCGATCAGATGGGTGACTCCGGCGCGGAAGGTCTCGTTGACAAACATCCCGGCCGAAAAATTGAAGCCGAGGTAGACCATCGCGGTGGTGGGGCAGTCCCAGAGCTCATAGTCGCAGCGGTAGCCCACCGCAGTCGGGGCATTGAGATCCACGCAGACCAGGCTCGTGTCGCCAAACTCGAAGCTGTCGCGGATCTCGGTGGGGTTCTTCTCGGCGGTCAGCTGGATGGTGTCAAACTCCACCGGCGCGCCGCGGTTCTGCCACCAGGCCCGGCAGCGGTACAGGCCGGGCTTGCTCCCGCGGGAAAAGGCGTAGGGGCCGGAACCGATCGGCCTCGGGTCCTCCGCCGTTCCCTTCTTCACGATGGGCACGTCCAGCAGCAGCGGCAGATTCTCATAGGGATCCCGCAGGGTGATCGAGACGGTCTTTTCGCTCTCGGCGGTGAAGGCGTAGACCCGGGAAAAGCGGCTGCCATAGTAGTCGCTGCCTCTGGCAGCCTCCAGCGAGGCGACCACGTCCTCCGCGGTCACCGGACTGCTGTCCGAGAAGGCGGCATCCGGACAGATCGTGAAGAGATAGCGCCTTCCGTCCTCGGAGACGGCAAACTGCCGGCAGAGCACGGGCTCGGGTTCAAAGCTGCCGTTGATCGCAAACAGGCCCTCGTAGACCAGAGACAGGATCGGCCGGTTGGTGATGCACAGGCAGGAATAGGGATTGAAGCCGTATTCCGCCACGTAGCACAGGCCGAAATGATCGGGCTTCTGCTCCGTCCGCTCCGGCTCGGAGACCGGGATGATCCCGTTTTCCTCCGTGTCAGGCGGGATTTCCGTCGTCTTCGGCGCGGCAGGATCGGAGGAGCACCCGGCAAGCAGGAGCAATGCCAGGATCAGGCAAAGAATCCGTTTCATGCGTCCGCCTCCTTTTCCCGCAGCAGAATCACGGCTGCCATGGTGCCGCGGGCAGTCCCGGTCAGGCGGTGCGACCAGAAGCGGTCGGGCCGGCAGCGGGTGCAGTCGCAGCTGCAGTCGATCCGCCGCACGCCCGTGCGGCGCAGCCAGAGAGCGTTGAGCGCCTTCAGATCCGGGTAGTACTTCTCCCCTTCCCGGCGGATCAGCGGCTCGGCCTCCGGACCGAGGGAGGCAAGGATTGCGCGCGGCACGTCCGCGTCCGTCTCAAAGCAGCAAGGGCCGATGCAGGGACCGATCGCGGCCTCCACGTCGGCGGGATCAGTGCCGAAGTCCCGAGCCATAGCCTCCAGGCAGCGGGCGGCGATTCCGAGGGCGGTTCCGCGCCAGCCGGCGTGGACCGCGGCCACCGCCCGGCGCACCGGGTCGTGCAGCAGAATCGGCGTGCAGTCGGCGGAAAAGCAGACCAGGGCCACGCCGGGCTCGTTCGTATAGATGCCGTCCCGCTCCGGCCCGACGGCCCGGAACAGGCCGCAGCCGCAGTCCGGGCGGCCCACACGGGCCACACGGTCGGTGTGGGTCTGGCGGGTAAAAACCGTCTGCTCCGGGGTGAAGCCCACAGCCTGTCCCAGGCGGCGGTAGTTTTCATAGACGTTGTTCCAGTCGTCGCCCCGGTGAATGCCGAGGTTCAGAGATTCCAGACAGCCTGCGGAAACGCCGCCGCGCCGCGTGGAAAAGCAGTGGGCCGCGTCCCCGGTGATGACGTCGGAGGTCAGGTATTCCGGGTTCAAATGCGTTGTAAACATGCGTCGACCTCCCGATAAAACTGCGCAATTTGCAGGCCGTCCACCAGGGAATGGTGGCACAGCAGGGTCAGCGGCATCATCAGCCGGCCACAGCTGTCCGGAGAGAAACGGCCCCAGGAAATGCGGGGATTGGAATCCTCCGGTCCGGCGGTGGGCTGGACAAAGGCGGAATAGTGCAGCCAGGGCAGCGAGGTGATAAAGAGCAGGCCCTCCACGTCCTCGTCCTCCTCGATGCTGGCCCGTTCCCGGCGGCGCTGCCGCTCGGCGGCGGCATAGGCCATGTAATCGGCCATGGACATGGCGGGATCGTGGTACAGGGTGCAGTAGCAGTAGGTCCCGTCCTCCAGCAGCTCCACATGGGAGGTGCCGCAGGCGTCATACTCCACCATGCCCGCTCCGTGGATCCGGCGGCGCAGCTCCGGAACGGCGTTGGCAGCCAGGGCCGCGACACGGATCATGGCCAGATAGAACGACCAGCCGTTTTCCCTGCAGGCTGCCGCCAGCTGAGACACATCCACGTCCACCGTCACGCCCACATGGGGATTGGACTGGCGGAGAAAGTGGTCAAAATGGGCCTTGCGGGGAGAATTGGAAATGTCGATTTCTCTGTAAGTCATACAAAATACCTTTATGAAGGGAGCGACGTCGTCTGCGGCAGGGGCGCGGCAGGCCCTTCCATCAACCCGATGCAGAGAATCATAACACAAATCGTAAAAATGACTGCGAGAATCAGGCTGACCGTCCGAACCACGCGGCGGCGCCGGCGCTGCGTTGCCGTAAAAGAATTCTTCCATCGAACACACGCGACCGCAAAAACGATCCAGGCTGCCGGCGCGATCAGAAGGCCGGCAAACCCAAGTCTGCTCAGAAACCATTCAACAGCAGAAAAGACGGATCCCATTTCAGTATTCCTCCCGACAGTCAGGGACACAGAAACTCGAAGTCAACGGGGCGGCCTCAGTTTCCGCTGGGACGGAGCGCGGCCAGATCCTTATCGCGGCAGCACTTCTTGTACTTCTTTCCGCTGCCGCAGGGGCAGGGATCGTTGGGGCCGACCTTGACCTTTTTGACCACGGGCTGGCGCTTGACGGTCTTGTCTCCGCCGCCGCCGGTGGCGGTGACGGTGGCGACCTTTTTGCGTTCCATGTCCTTGTCGGAACGGATGCGGAAGGAGAAGAGCCTGCGGACCGTCTCCTCCTTGATGGCGTTGATCATGCCCTCGAACATCGCGTAGCCCTCGCGCTTGTATTCCACCACCGGGTCCACCTGACCGTAGGAGCGCAGGGAGATGCCCTGGCGCAGATCGGTCATGGCGTCGATGTTGTCCATCCAGTACTCGTCCACCACGCGGAGCATGATGACCCGCTCCATCTCCCGCATGACGGGGCTGGTGTAGAGGGCTTCCTTCTCGGCGTAGGCGGACTCCATCAGGGACAGGAGCTTTTCCTTGACGTCCTTCTTCTCCAGACGGTTGATCTCATCCATCGTGGGAACCCAGGCGCCGGCGGGGAAGTATTTGCCCTCAAACTGAGCGATCAGCTCCCGCATCTGGGCGGCGTCGGCCACGTATTCGCTCTGGCCGAAGCTGTTCTCCACCTCGGAGTCGACCACGTACTCCATCATGGACCGGACGGTCCTGCTCAGATCCTCGCCCTTGAGGACCGCCTCGCGCTGCTCATAGATGACCTTGCGCTGGGTGTTCATCACGTCGTCGTATTCCAGGACGTTCTTTCTGGTCTGGTAGTTGCGGCTTTCCACGGTCTTCTGGGCGTTTTCAATGGCGCCGGAGAGGATCTTCGCGTTGATCGGCGTGTCCTCGTCGATGCCCAGAGAGTCCATCATGTTCATGATGCGCTCCGAGCCGAACAGACGCATGACGTCGTCCTGCATCGACAGATAGAAGGTGCTCTCGCCGGGGTCGCCCTGACGGCCGGAACGGCCGCGGAGCTGGTTGTCGATGCGGCGGGACTCGTGGCGCTCGGTGCCGATGATGAACAGGCCGCCGGCTGCACGGACCTGGTCGGCCTCCGCGTCGGTGATCTGCTTGTACTTGTGATAGAGGGCGTCATAGTCCGCGCGGACGGCCAGGATCGTCGGGTCCGTCGTCTCGGAATAAGCGTTGGCCTCCTGCAGCAGCTCCGGCGTCATGTCCTCCCGCTTGCGGAGGTCCGCCAGAGCCATGTACTCCGGGTTGCCGCCCAGGACAATGTCGGTGCCGCGGCCGGCCATGTTCGTGGAGATTGTGACCGCGCCGAGCTTGCCGGCCTGGGCGACGATCTCCGCTTCCCTCTCGTGGAACTTCGCGTTCAGGACCACGTGGTCGATGCCCTCTTTTTTCAGCATCCGGGAGAGAATCTCAGATTTTTCGATGGAGATCGTGCCCACCAGGGTAGGCTGGCCCTTTTCATGGCAGGCCCGGATCTGGCGGATGACCGCGCGGAGCTTGCCCGCCTCGGTCTTGTAGACCACGTCCGGATTGTCGATGCGGATGACCGGGCGGTTCGTGGGGATCTCCACCACGTCCAGAGCGTAGATGCCGTTGAATTCCTCCTGCTCGGTCATGGCCGTGCCGGTCATGCCGGAGAGCTTTTTGTACAGGCGGAAGAAGTTCTGGAAGGTGATGGTAGCCAGGGTCTTGCTCTCGCTGGCCACCTCCACGCCCTCCTTGGCCTCGATGGCCTGGTGCAGGCCCTCGTTGTAGCGCCGGCCGTACATCAGGCGGCCGGTGGCCTCGTCCACGATGATGACCTGGCCGTCCTTGACCACGTAGTCCACGTCCCGCTTCATCAGGCCTCTGGCGCGCATGGCCTGATTGATGTGGTGCGAGAGGGTCGAGTTTTCCACGTCCGCCAGGTTTTCGACGTTAAAATACTGCTCGGCCTTCTTGATGCCGGCGGCGGTCAGCTGGACCGACC